>JAHIZR010000381.1 GCA_018814465.1 bacterium
CTGATGCGCTCTCCGCCGTGCCGTGCGACTGCGTGCGAAACCTCATGCGCCATGACCGTTGCCAGTCCGGCTTCATTTTGCGTAATCGGCAGAATTCCGGTATAGATCCCGATCTTGCCGCTGGGCAAACAGAAAGCATTTGGCGTGTCGTCGGCTTTAAAGCAGACATATTCCCACTGCGCGTTCGGCAGACTCACAACCGCGGAAATCTTCCGTCCGACGCGCTCCACCAGTGCCTGCTGTGCGGAATCCGTCGTGCGTGGCGTGCTCTGTTTGATCTCGTCAAAGGCCGACAATCCCAACTGCGCCTCTTGCGCGGGCGTGACCAGCATCAGCGCCTTGCGTCCGGCGGGATTCGTATAGCAGGTCACGATCAATGCCGCTAACAGCACTCCTGCCAACATCCACTTCGTTTTTCTTCCCGTTTTCTTCATCTCTTATGTCTCCTCTCTTATTTCCCCCCGTTCACGGGGGGACAAAGGGGGGTTCTTTATTCAAGTTTCAAGTTTCCACTCTTGTCATTCTGGACACCCGCACCAACGCGTACATTTCAATCATCACATATCTGCGGGCGTCCAGAATCTCTCTTCTTTCATCCCTCATCTTTCATCCCTACTTCAGCAGCACCATCTTCCGGCTCTGCGTAAACTCGCTGGCCTGCAAGCGGAGCTATACGATCAAGAATGTGGAGCCCAATTTCCTGCCTCATCATAATTAGGTGAATGTAATTGGTTGCACGCATTCCAGATCGAATCAAACCTCGTTCTTAATTCATTGGGAATATCTATATCCCACGAGTTTATCACAAGTTCAGGCAACGGAAGTTCGTTCCTATCAATTGGCTTATACTCCATATCATAATTATCAAATGAATTAATCGTTAAATCCTGAACTCCAATAATTGTGATTATTAGGCCCAGTGGCGGTTCGATACCGACTTTCTTAAGTGTCGACAGATAGTCACTAATCGATCTGACGATTTTTCCTTCGTAATAAGACCAAGCAAATGAATCATCCGATACCTTATGGAGGCAAATCGTTGATTCAATTATTCCATTTCGAAAGAACTGGACGTATCCACGCTGCGCTGTATCACTTCTGTTACCTGAGCCGAAATATTCACCGTCGAAGTTAATATTCCAGTTCCACCCAGTATCGCCAATCAGTGATAGTCCAAGATGAGGCGGTTGATATGGTCGCAGTTCAAAATGCCTTGTCTGATCAAGGGATAGAAATGGAATAATATGAACAATACACTTAGGACCCGATGCTAAAGGATACGGCGTTCTTCCGCTTTCAATTAATTCAATCCTCTCGATCCGGAATTTGCGAATCCGATCAATAAGCAGATCCGACTGCAAAACGACTCTTTTTATCTCTGTCACATCCATTGGAAATTTGCCGCTGTAATGTCGAGAATAGAATCTTTGCGTACCTTTGTATTTAACCATATGTGGTGGAATCCAACTCCGCGGAATCCGCACCGCGATTACATGCTTGCCATTAGTGAGTGGGATCGCTTCTATTTGTAGACCATGAAGAATTGGCTCTATTCCACTCTGTGCAGTACTGTTGAGACGTTGTTTCTCGTCATCAATATTGGCAACTTCAACTCCCTCTATGCTTTCTGGAATGCTTGAATCGTTCTCCTTTTTGCATTTCACTCCAAAGATCAGATATCCTCCATCTGTGTTGGCAAATGAAGAAACATCGGCAAGAAACTCCTTCTTATCCTTATCGGTATTCCCATGAAGTGCCAATTTGTAGTCAACTTCGCGACCCTCCGACACTCCGTCATCAATCAACGATTGGAGGTCGGCTTCTGTTAGTTGGTCAGGGTTCTTGTTTCCGAGTATCATTTTTCTTCCCTAAATAGGTTCCGCCTGATAGCGATTGCAATCCTCTCTTGCATTCATCCCTCATCCCTCCGCCCTCATCCCTACTTCACAAAAATCTCCTTCACCACACCCTCGCCGAGATTTTCGCTGATGCTCTTGAGTAGTTCCGGTTTCAGGAACTGCAGTTCGGTGCGCCAGACGTCGTGGTCGCAGAGCACTTCAAGCCGGTTTCGCATGAGCTTGACCGGCTTCGTATGTTCGGCGATTTTGGGCCCCACTAACTCCGGCCAGCGTAGCGTGATTTCGGCTTCGGTAATTCCGCGCCGCCACTTCTTTTGACCGATCAATGACCCTAAAATTCTGTCGATTTTTTTGGCTGAGTAGCGCCCCAAATTCACCTTCCTGTTTGGTCCTGTTAATGTAGTGATTTTTCAGGACAATAGCAATGAAATCAGGGGTCTTTTAGAATGTATTAATATTATGTTTTATAATTATTTAAGAGGGTACTTTAAATTAATTAAAAGTGCATCAGAAATAACTTGACATCTCAGCCGTTTTTCGATCCTCTGCGGCAACCTTCCACCGCCTCCGATAATCGGTCATTTGCTGAAATCGCCTTAGAACGCAAATAAACCGCCTTAAATCCATATGTAAAATAAAAAGCCCGAGCACTTAACACTCGGGCTTCATTCATCATGATAGTCAATGCTATTCCGTCGCCGCCACTCCCCGGACCGTGTAAAACGCCTGCTCCGGCAAATCCGCGATCTCTCCCACGACAAGTGTTGTGTCGCTGGTTTCGCCTAAGAAGGCTTCCGCGCCGCCTGCTTCATCAGAATAGTAAATCCGGTAGCTCGCCGCCGCGCTCCCGCAGAATGTCATTGCGCTCCAGTACAATCGCAAAGAATCTCCTTCCACATTGATCGTCAATTCCGGCACGACATCCGCCGCGAATTGCGTCAGTCCCGGCAGCGCTTCACTGGAAAAATCGAACAGAGCCAGATTTTCCCACGGAGAGCCGAATCCCGCTGTCGGCACCCACGCCGGCTCCCAGTAGCAAATGCCGCCACCGCGCCCGTTAGGTATGTTCTGCACGATCCGGCATACTTCAGCCAGAAAGTCCGCCTGTCCCTGTGGCGTGTCCGGATAGCCCGGTAACAGGTGCTCCGGCAGTCCGACGATATTATTCGTGTCATCGTTCCAGCCCAGCGTGAACGGATAAGCCGTCTCGACAACCCAGACTTCCTTGAAAAAGCGCGCAGCCAGATCATTCAGATTAAACTCCAGCGCTTCCAGCGTTCCGTGCCACCACGGGTAGTAGGACTGCGCGATGATGTTATAATCCAGCCCCCACATTGCCAGCCAGTCAAAGAAATAAACCGAAGCGCTATTATTGCCTCCTAATGCGACATGGATCATAATCTCCGGTTGCTCGTCTGGCGGCAAACTGTCGCTACAGGCGTTCGCTCCGGCATCTAACAGCGTACAGAGTTTGTTCCACTGTTCCGGCGTATTGTAGGATCCGTTGACTCGACCGTCCGGCCAGAGCATCCCCGGATTGATCTCATTGCCGATCTGCACCCATTTAGGCAAGGCATCTTCATCTCTAAATCTTAATATTACTGCGTTTGTATAATCATATACAGAATCAACCAAGGCCAGAAAGCTGATCCCCTCCCAAGCCGCCGGTTTTGTTTGTTGACCCGGATCAGCCCAACTATCGGAATAATGGAAGTCCAGTAGGATCTCGAAGCCTGCATCTTGAGCCCGTTTTGCAAACGCCACCGTTGAATCCAGCCCATGCCACGGTTCGGCAGGCGTATGCCATAATCTGAGGCGCACCACATCCCAGCCCTGATTTTGGAAGATTGTCAGAACATTTTCATTATTTCCATTAATATAGAATTCCGCGCCCTCATGCTCCAACCTCGGTACGAATGACAAGTCCGCCCCCTTGCGCACCTGTCCCGTTGCGCTGACCGACAAAATCAGTAGGGACACGATAAATCGTGTCCGCAATCTCAATATTCTTTGTATATAATATGACAATAACATAAATATCAAATATTTCGCTTCATTGCTTTATTATGCCGATGGATCAGAACCGCGCTGATAATGCCTGCAATCAATTGTCCGAGATCCTGATACACGCCCAGAGTCGCAACCGATGTGCCAACCAGTGACCAAACGATAGGAATAATAAGCAGATACTCTGGCACACGTTTAAATGTCAATAAAAGCAAGCCTAAGGTGTAAACTGTTACCGGCACCGGAGCTAAAAAATACGCCGCGATCTCCGGATAACCTTGTCCCAGTCGCAGGCTCAGCAACGGATATCCGACCAGTGCATACA
>JAHIZR010000382.1 GCA_018814465.1 bacterium
TCGATCTGGAGCGGTTCGATCTATCCTGCCATGCTTGGACACTTCATGAACAACGCGCTCTCTTTTCTTGTTCATAAAAACGAGGCATGGCTCAGCGAAATCGAATGGCTATCATCGAGTGAATCCGATCTGCTGCCGCTCGGCGTAGTCATCATCGCCGTCATTTTTCTGAGTCTCGGTCTCTACTGGCTGCATCGCATCGGTTCGGTTGAGACTACCGGTGAAGATAAGAAAGCGCCTGCGACCGATCCCTTCCGTGCGCTTTCCTAATAAGTCATGAATTCATTGCGGATTGCCGGCAGATCGATTTTCAGCTTTCGAATTTTCATCTGGAGGTTTCGCCGGCCCATCCCCATTGCGAGCGAGGCTCGGCTGACATTCCCATGGAACACTCGCAATACCATCTCGAAGTATTCTTTCTCGAATTGAAACCGCGCTTTCTCATAGCGCACCGGATACTCCTGCGCCCGGATCGTGACCAGCAGGTTCTTCGGAATGCCTTTGCGGTATCGCAGCCAGGGTGGAGTCGTATAGGCGCCGACTGAAATCAGCAATCGTTCGACTTCGGAGGGGGGAGGAGGTTTCGGCAGGAACAGCACACCGGGATGTTCCAGCAAGCGCTTGATGTTCGGGTACTCGGTCACAGCCAGAAACAAAACAGGCATCATGGAATGATGCTGTAGGCGGAAGGCGAGCAGCGAATCGATTTCGCTCGATCGCGCGTTGCTGAGAATCATAATGGCGATCACCGGGCGGGTTTCGAGAACTTGAGTTGCCGAAATAAAATTAGTGCAGGCATGAACGCCGAAACCGAACCGGCGCAAACTGGCAATCTGTTCGTCCGCGCAATCGCCTCGCGGGCAGAACAATAATAATTCACTTTTCGGCATGAAACCCAAATAACAGATTAGTGATTTAATCACATATTTGACAATTTTCATGCCATCACAGACTGATCATCTCCTTTCGCACTCTGAAGTATGGGAAATCAGAGGTTTGTGTTTGTCTCGATGCGTAAAACTTGACGCAGTATCAATGCCTTTATCGATATTATAAGCGATAACGCGGATTCTTATCGATAAATTATTGGTTCAATTCTTTCTCTTTCGCTCCACAAATCCCTTCACACGGTACCTTAAGAATAACTGCCCCCAAAGCGCAGGAGATTCTATCATCCGCAAGTGATTTCTGCTTTTCTTGAACGAAAAGAGCCTTAGTTGATGCACTCATATTGTCTGATGCGTCCGATTGGACTCATCTCCCCTACGCAGTCTCGCGCAGGGCTTTGAACATCCATCCCGATAATCCGACAAGTCCCGCCAGGACGCCGATGAGGGCGAACAGCCAATTGACAGGCATCACTTCAGCCGCCATCCCGGTCAATCCGCAGCTGATCGCGGATAATCCGACCACGGTAAGATTAACCATGCTGAAAATCCGCCCCTGATAATCTTCCGAAATGCAAGTCTGAATGATCGTTGTCCGAGGAACCAGAATAAACGGCACACCGATACTATGCACAAACCACAGCAGCATCGCCGCGAGCAGGGAGTCCGCCCAGAGAAAAGGCACGAATGTAAATCCGTCGAAAATAATTGCCCAGAGCAAAATTCTGCCCCGCTTCATTCGCTTGCTGATGAACGGAACCAGGAAACTCCCGACAATCATTCCGGCGGCAAAAGAACCCTGCACGGCGGCATAGGCTCCCGCTCCGAGTCCGAGATGGAGTCTGACATAGAGCGGTGTTCCCACCAGCGCCGGTCCCATGATAAACAGATTATCAATCGCCGTTATCAGCAGCAGCCCTCGAATCAAGGAAGATCGTCGGGCATAACCCAGCCCTTGCTTTACCATCGTCCACGCCGGACTTGATGGGGTTTTGCGAACCAACGGACGCGGTCTCAAGCATAATAGAAATAAGAGAGAAACCGCGTATGTCGCGGCATCCGCATAAAACAGCCCTGTCAGCTTAGCGACCGGGAGGATTGCGGCCGCGAGGACAGGTCCGGCGAAATAGGCAAATCCGCCCGCCGCCTGCATGTATGATCCTGCCTTGATCAAGTCCGTCGAATCGACAAGCTGCGGAATGATCGAGTCGCGGGCAGGCATGAATAACGTCGTGAAAATCGCGATCATGAAAGCAATCAGACCCAACAGCATCCCGGTCATGTATCCGCCGA
>JAHIZR010000383.1 GCA_018814465.1 bacterium
CATCCCTTTCAAATTGCCCGTCATATAAGCGATAATAATATAGCTGCCTAATCCGAGCAGAATCATCAGGAATACTCTGAACCGCTTGGAGCGCAACTCGTTCTCCGGCAGTCTGAAGGCGGTTTCCAACGCGATGCCCAGTACGCGCGGGAATGCGTCCAGCACAGTCAGCGTCGTACTCCACATCGTCGTCAACGCGGCCAGGGCGATAATCCAGAAGCTCCAGGGACCTAACGTATCCACATAAAGTCCGATGAACTGCGCCGCGAAGCCCGTGCTGCCGGAGGAGAGCTGCTCACCGGTGCCATACATAACGAATGCGCCTAAAGCCATGAAACAGAAGGCCAGGATGCCGGTGCCAATATAGCCCACATTGAAATCCAGCATGACGTCCGCCGCACTCCGCACTCGCTTCTCTTTGCGTTCCGCCAGCACCCAGATGGATTGCCAGACCGGGATATCCAGACTCGTCGGCATCCACCCCATCAAGGCGATCGAAAATCCCAGCAACTCCGGCTGCATGATATCGACTTCCTGCCGGAACGATAGAATCGAGAAATCCGCTTTCCCCGTTGCCAGAGCCAGCGCCGCAATCGTCGATACAAACAACAGCACAATCACCACCCGAATGATTCCATCGAGCAGATGGAATCGTCCGAAGATCAGAATCACCGCGCAGATTGCCAGCAACACCGCCGACCAGCCGGCTGCAGTCATTCCAAGCCCGAAAACATGCGCGAACAGCGAAGCGGTAACCAACGTGACGGCCGCTTCCACGAAAAACATTGTTCCGACTGTGATTCCGATATACAGCCAAAGCGTCCACATCCCCTGTCGCCGATAACCTTCAATCAACGTCTGCCCTGTTCCCGCGACATAGCGCGAACCAAATTCAAAGAACGGGTATTTCAATAGCATTGCAAAGAAGATCGCCCAAGTAAGCGCTAAACCCCAGCCCGCTCCGGCGCGAGTACTCTGCACAAGATGGGAAACGCCAATCGCCGTTGCAGCAAGCAACAGTCCCGGTCCGTAGTTTTTGAGTGAAAAATGATTGCGCATGACGGTTACAGATTAGAAATTTATTCACTCCGATTTTTGAGAGCCTTGCTAATATACACTTCTCAACTCTATCGGTCAAGAGTTTGATGGTATTGTTTTAAATGCCTTTGTACTATTATTGCGGCTCAGTAGCGAAAAGCATCTTCTTTTTAGCCTGTTTAGAATGGTATTTGCTTGCTACAGTCATGAATCTCACGCAAGACTCTGCGTCGTGACCAAGTAGGTTTTAAGCCGAAATCGTGTGCGATTTGTGGCCGATTCATGGCAATTTGATAGAATATAGATGCATTGGCATTGAAGGAAATTACTGAAAATATTCGAGATACTTGACTTTTTTGAGTTATTCTTGTATATTCAATAGTGAGTCGATGGGGCCTTAATTGACTGGTTTTTGATTCTGCCTTCATTAGGTCGTCTCCATACGGCTTTATCACAAACACGCGAGGTATCATCATGATTCGCACGGCTATCATCTGTACCTGCCTCGCCGTACTGTTCTGCCTACTGTCCTCTGCGAAAGCCAGTACGGACATTGCCATCGACGCCCTGCATGGCCTGCCGGAGTTGCAGGATTATGGCGTCGATCTGGAAACCCTTTACCCCGAGTTCGATTTCGTCCTATTCGATAAAGAACGGATTCCCCTCACGGACCCGATCCGCTATGGATTGACCAGAGGGAATTGGGATCCGACGAATATTCAAGTCGAACTCACAGAAACTGTCGAAGCGCTCTATGTGATACTCGATATCACTTATCAGCCCGGCTCGATCGATCAACTCCCCTTCATCAGCGTTGTCGCTCCCGATCAAGCACACTATACTGGCAACTACGGGAAATGGCATCTTGATAATCCTCCGCTCGGTTCCTATGATATCACGATAAGCTGGGGCGAGGATCAGATTCGTTTCCGCGTCGGAACCGGTCCGTCCTACTGGGATGCTTATCCACCTGAAGACTACGGCGCAATGCTGTATCTAAACGGCTTTACCTGGCAGTTCTTCCGCGGACTTCCCACGCTACACTCAGCAGCAGACTTGACCAGAATTCAGGAGTATCTGGACAATGGCGGCGGCTATGGCTTGATTTATGATGCGGAGGAACCGGTTGCCTTGAAGCCGATTATTCAAGTGCGAAACTTCGATTCTCCTGTTGATCTGTCACTCGATGTTCCCGGTCACCTGACCTATCGGAAACCTCAAGTGAAATCGGACCGGCCTGTGCAATGGTCGCTGAATTCCGCATCTGAAGCACAGGAGATCCTCTACGAAGCCGCCTTTCGCCAGCCGCTGAATTTCATCTCCTACGATGCGAATACGAACAGCGTCACGAATCATTCATGGGCAACAACCCGCGATGTGAAGCTGCTCGAGTTTATCCCCTTTGAAGGATACCGGATCTCCGACTTCGGCACAATTCAACAGAAAGCGATGCGCACCGCTAAAACCTCAGCGGTTTTATCCGGCAGGGAAGCGGAAGACTATCTCGTACGGATACTCCGGGAAGAAGCTCTCCGTTCGGGGATGACAGAACCGGAGAATGACTCTTTCTTCGGTCATAAGTACGACTGGACTCCCCGCCTGCTCGCCGAAGTCGCGGCGAATCCCGGGCCTGTTTGTCTCTATCGGATCGAGGGATCGGATTATGACGGCCTGATTCCGCTGCAAGTGAATCCTTCGCCGCAGGAACAGGTTCGAATACTATGGGTTTACTCGATGCTGCCGGAAAACCCAGCAGCAATCGCTCCCGTGCATCCGAAAGCAGTGTCCCGAGCACGAACCATTGACGCAAGATCAAATGGAGTTGTTCACGAGTACGGCTTCTTCCGCGAACACTACGGCGGTGACGCGCTCGATGAGTTGGAAGAGTGGGACTGGCACTGCTATGACGGTTCGCTCTATGATCCCACCAATTTTGACGAATGGGAAGAGCGAATCCAATTTCACACGACCGGATCAAGTCCGTTGGTGAGTACGTTCATGGATCAGGTTCAGATCGTGCAGGGAGAGTTTTCCACCGCCATCGAACCGCTCGCAGGCGATGCTGAAGTCGTATTGAAGGGAGATGACGATACTCAATCCTGGGATACGTCAATGCCGTTTCCCGCCGGAAGCTACCCTCCGGTTGTTGTCGCGCGAGAGGAGACTGCCGGAGGCCGTCTGACAGCTTACTCCGATCTCCATTTCTTCCAAGACTACGCGGACAACCTGCAATTCAGCCGCAATGTCCTGAACTGGCTGAAGGGAGAGGATCAGGATCCGGTTCCTGATATTGATATCGCAGATGCCGTGATTGAAACAACGCTCGTTGATGATCAGCAAGTGACCACAACTTTCACAGTATTGAACCGGGGCGACGCGGCGTTAACCTTCACAGCAGGATTCCCGGATATCGACTGGCTTTTAGCTGAAGGGCCAACGGATACTACGCTTCAAGCAGGAGCATCCTGCAGCTATCAATTAACTTGGATTCACGCCGGACTTCCCGAAGGCTTCCACACTTCTACTTGTCATTTCTCGACGAACGATCCTAATGAATCCGAATTGGATTGGCCGATCACTTTGCAGATGGTAAGGACCAGCGATGTTTCACCTGTCGCGGCGAAACCATCGAACTTTACGCTGCTTAATGCCTATCCAAATCCATTTAACTCTCAGATCAGCATCAGTTTCATCGTCGAGAAGGCCGCGACGATTGATTTCATGCTGGTAAACATCCTCGGGCAGGAAATGGAGACGCTGGCGCGACGGAATTGGTCGAATGGTGTTCATTCACTGAATCTGGATTTCTCGGATAAGCCTTCCGGATTGTATTTTCTGAAAGCCACAGCCGGAAACTCACATCAGTTAGTCAAGCTCATGCATCTGAAATAGCAAATACGAGGATGAGGATGATTGCACTGCCTGCCGGAATAAGTATCGACATGCCGCCAATCGAGGTAGGCTGCCCGCGAACTGTCAGAAGCCTGTTAGGACGGGTGCGCGATTTGTATGAAGCCATCTATGATCGCTATGGACTCGAAGGGCTTGATCTGATTAATTCCGTCAGCAGAGAACATGGTATGAAGATCGCCAATCGCGCGCGCGGTGACGGTCCACCCTGGACTATTCAGCAGATCGGCGATCTTATCATTCGCATCTACAGCAACATTAATACGGACGGATCGGTTGAGGATTACGGATCGGACAGAATAACCATTCGAGTCAATCAATGTCCGTACCCATTAAGAACCTGCGCGCTTTGCTGTGCGCATACCAGCATGGAACAGGCACTCGTTGAAGCGCTCAATCCTGATTATGAGTTTATCATCGAAAAATCCATCCCGGCTAATGATCCTTACTGCTTACATGTTCTGAAACCTAAATAAAGCGCCATTCAATCCGCAGCAACATGCTAAAACAAAGAAGCCCGAGCAAACATTGCCCGGGCTTCTGTTTATAGTGTTCTTGCTGATTAGCGGCGCGCGAGCACGTAATAGAATCCAGTATAACGTGAACCGATCGTGGCATCGACATAGAACGTACTCGTCGTATTGCCAAGGAACAGCCCGTTTGAAGCATCAAAATCCGGAGTATCTCCGCGCCATACATCGTATGAACCGGCGCCATCGACGGCGCTCCAACTCAAGCGAACGGCATCCCCGTCGCGGATAATAGTCAAGTCATCCACGGGATCGGGGGGTGTTTCGGATACGGTTAATGTTACGGGTACTACGAGTGAGGTTTCATCCGGATCATTCGATGTAATCCAAATATTCGCATAGTACGTCCCTAATTCCATACCGGTTGTATTGAACTCAACCGAAATATTATCCGCGGGAGCACCGGGAGCAATCGTGCCGTTGTCCGGCGTGACGGAGATCCAGCCGCACGGCGAATTGATGGCGATTGCCATATCACTATGGATATAGGTTTCGTTAAAGGCGATCTGCAATCCATCCAATCCCGTCGCGCTTTCAATACCGACAGTCGAGGAAGTCAGCGTGCCAAGCATTTCGTCATACTGAAACAGAATCCGTCCATCATCGTATAGAATTACTTCAAAGGTGTAGGGATCCGACGTGTTCCAATGAACCACCGCATCCCATTCAACGATAAACCTGTCATTCGCCGCATCAGCATAATAATACACAGTACCGCCCGCCGTGGGATCGAGATCATCCCAGAACGGGCAGATGATATTATTCGGCGACTCGTCAACCGGGATTCCCTGATTCGAGTACTCGTCAGTGGTCGCCGTAAATGAAAGCCAGCCGTTTGAGCAGATATTCACCGTCGTGTAGTTTGTTCCGAAGTAATTGAACGTGAAACCGAGATTGACGGGGCTGCTGGTGCCGTCGTCTTCAAGGTTCATTTGAACTCCCGTCGAACTGATTTCGATCCAGTTGAACTCAGGACCTCCGGCTTCATCGCTGTCAATCCAATTGTGTCCGTAGCCGTCCGGTCCGCCCGCATCATCGAGATTGCGTTCGTTTATCCGCGGATCCGCTTCACCCTTTTCAAGCTTCATAAAGGAAGCCGCAGACGATTGGCTGCATTGAGTCGATACAGTGATGCTGTACACCAGATCATTCTCGCCGACATTGGAGATTGTCAATGTTTCATTTTCGATTGCGTCCGGAATCTGACTATGATCCATCAGTTCCGGAGCGACCGCGATATCAGGAAAAAGCGGCACACCGAGTTGCGGGAAAATGATGTAGTCCAGCCACGCACAATCCTCGCCTTCGTAAAGCGAGCCGTCTTTACTGTATTGCCATGTAAACGTATGACCGCCTGCCGTTACCGGGAACGTCGCCTGCGTCCACGGGACGATGCCG
>JAHIZR010000041.1 GCA_018814465.1 bacterium
ATGCCGTGTACCCGGAAAAGCGCGCTTGAAATCTTCGATCACGCGCTTGCGCGCCGGACCGTGAATTGTTCCCGTCAGCAGCACGATCTGTCCCGCGGCCTGCTTGAGTAACTCGGCGATTTCCGCATCCGCCGCCGCCCACGCGATCGCCATCGGATCCTGACGCGCGCGATCCAGCTTCACCGGAGCGGTTAGCCGGTCCGGATCGTACAAATTAAAGATATCGAGTTGATCCCGCGAATTCAGTTTGCCCTGTGTCAGCGGATGATCGGGATTGCCTTCTAACTTGATCGGTCGCCCTTCGCGGGTCTTGATCAGCACGCCGACACCGGACGGACTGCCCGAAGTGGACGCATAATAATTGGCGATCCCCGGCACGATTTCCGGCGGCGCTTTCACATAAGGAATAATCTTTTCGGCGGGTCTCAGTCCGCATCCTGCTGTCGCAAAGACCATCGCCGCGCCCGACAGCTTCAGAAAATCGCGGCGGGACAAATCGCTGTTGCTGCCGCCGTTCTGCTTCAGCTTGCGCTCGGTGAATCCCGCCAGTTCCGAAACTAATCCCGGTTGTCCGGTCAGCGAATATTTCGTGGCGTCCTGCGTATCGAAAAACTCACTCGGTTTGCTGAAGAACTCGGAGTTCCGCAGCTCTTCGACTCGCAGAGCTCCCTGTTTCTCTTCAAGCGTCGTCCAGAACTTCCTCTCAGTGGAATTCGCGGTTGCGTTATTCTGCTCTGCCGCAGGGGAATCGTTATACATTTTCTTTATTGGTGACATGTATTGCAGGAGGTCGGTGCTTCGTTTTCGCGGTGACATTGAATGCAGTCACCCATATTCAGTTTACGATATTGATAGACGCGATCCATCGTCTCTACCGGGCCGTGACAGACCGCGCAGTCGAATCCCTTCCTGATGTGCCATTTATGCGAGAAATAAGCATGTTCGGGAACTTTATGAATGCGCTGCCACTCCAGCGGTTTGCCGGAGTTGTAGGCTTCCGTGAGCTTGATGATACTTGTGCTGTCCACATTGACTACGCTGTGGCAGTTCATGCAGATATTCATCGAAGGGATTGTGGCGTGGCGGGACCGCTCCACGTTCGTATGGCAGTACATACAGGGGATATTGCGGTCCCCGGCGTGGAGCTTGTGACTGAAGGGAATCGGCTGTTCCGGCGCGTAATCGAGATTGCTCCATTGATAATGGAACATCTGATAGCCGAAGCCTGCGATAATCAGCAGCAGAATAATGCCGATGATTTTTTTCGTCATCGACAATCCCCACCGTAGATCGTCGGGACGGCTGCTGGTTGGAGATTGTCAGGCATTCGCGTGTTCAATGTTGGAAATAATGTGGATTTTTCGCCCGGCTGGACGCGGATACTATTGCGAAAAGTGTTTAAATAACACAGGGATTAGAAAGGCTGCCTTAATATAAAACCTTAACAGAAGTGAAGCAAGAATAAAATTAGTCCAAATCATGCATATTTAGAACGTAATCAACCATAATTTCTACACTTGAAAATGGGATAAGAAATATCTTATTTTATATTATAAGACTCCGATTTTCAGACCCTAAGGAAGGTATCTCTTAGAATCTAAAAGTGACTTTGTTCCGTTTGTGAATCATCTCACGTGGAGATTTTGGCGAGGCATGTCTCTTTTGCTTCGCATTAAGCCCACCAGTAGTTCACATCCTGAACCGTTCTTGATATTTCATCCCTCATCCTTCCGCCTTCATCCTTTCCCCTCATCCCTTCTCTACAGCTTCATCCTCCTGAAGTAATCCTTCGTCGCCGCCATCACTTTCGGCGACAGTAGAATCGCTCCGGTCAATGTCGGAATCGACATCATCGCAAAGGCCGTATCCATCATATCCACGACCACCGCCTGCGACCAGATCGCGGCGAAGGGAATCGACATCAGATACACCCACAAAAACTGTTTGCCCCAGAACTTCCCCACTAAATACTTCGCGCACTTCTGATTGTAGTACGAATAGGAGATCATCGTCGAAACCGAGAACAGTACGATCACCACCGTCAGCAGGATGCGTCCATAGGGAATCGCCTGCGTGAAGGCACTCGCCGTAATCAACACTCCGTCGCCTTCTATCGGTACGCCCGTGGCCAGAATCACTAGCGCCGTCAGCGTACAGACGACATTCGTGTCCAGAAACGGCCCCAGCATCGCGATCAGACCTTCCCGCACCGGTTCCTTGGTCTTCGCCGCGCCGTGCGCCATCGGCGCGGTTCCCATTCCCGCTTCATTGGAGAAGGCCGCCCGCCGCACTCCGGTCACGATCACTTGCCGCAGTGCGATGCCTGCCGCTCCTCCGATCAGTGCCTTGCCGCCGAAGGCCGCCACCCAAATCGAATAGATGATCACCGGGACTTTATCAATGTGCATCACAATAATGAATCCTGCTGTTGCGATGTAAAGCAGAATCATCGCCGGCACCACGCGCGCCGCCACCGCGCCCACGCGAACA
>JAHIZR010000384.1 GCA_018814465.1 bacterium
GACACCCGCTTGCGCGCCGAATTCTTTTATCCGGTGCAGTGTGCGATGAAGATGGGGACTGACTTCCTGATGAACGGTAATTTCATGCGCGCCCGCTTTGACATAGGATTCCAGCGACTTTTCCGGCTCTTCGATCATCAGATGAACATCCAGTTTCAATTCTGTGATTTGCGAGAGCTGTTTGATAATCGGCGGGCCGAAGGTCAAATTGGGGACGAAGTGACCGTCCATGATATCGCAATGAATACAGTCGGCTCCGCCCTGCTCGCAAGCATGGATTTGATCAACGAGATGCATGAAATCCGCTGCGAGAATAGAGGGAGCGATTTGAATGTGCTTGTGCAAGGGGGATTAAAGTTTATCGTGAACTGATTAGAGCGTATCCCCAAAATAGTCGTAGGTGAATCGATACTCCGGCTCGGCGAGAATCGGGATTCCGGATAAACTGCCTTTAGGTGATACTTAGGTAAACGTACTTCCGCAGTTTTCCGGAATGACAGATTGGAACGTTCAATGTGCTTAGACCGGCTCGGCGACGCTTAGCTCATTACTACTTTGCTAACCGGGGAACGTGTGCTATTCGTCCTCTTCTGAATCCTGTTCAGGCTCCGGTTCAGTCTCTTCGTGAACGGGGACCGGAACCGCGACAACAAGATCAACACGAGTCCCGCGGCTGACTTTACTGCCGGTGCGGATGCTTTGCGCGATGACCGTTCCC
Source organism: bacterium (assembly GCA_018814465.1). Taxonomy (GTDB): domain Bacteria; phylum Electryoneota; class RPQS01; order RPQS01; family RPQS01; genus JAHIZR01. The sequence goes on from JAHIZR010000384.1 coordinate 719, forward strand.
GCCGTGTAGACGTCGGTTTCCTTGCGGGAAACGCGGCCCAGTTCCAGACCCGCTTCAATGAGGGCGAGCCGAGCGTCATGCAGCGGCTTCTCGATTAATTCGGGGACATGAATCGACTCAGGTTCTTCACCAAGCGAGACGATAAGGCGCATGGTACTGCCGGGTTCGATTTGTTCGCCTTCAGCCGGGATTTGTTCAAGTACGAGCCCCTTCTCGGTCATTTTCGAGAATTGATAGGAGACTTCGGTCTGACCGCAAATCAAACCAATGTTGCGGCAGCGTATCTGCGCATCACGAACTCCGAGCCCGACCAGATAGGGAACGGTCTGAATCTCAGCGAGTTTCGCCGGCACAACATGAATCTTACGGCCCGGTTTGGACAGGGATTTTGCAAGCGGACGCTGTTCCAGAATCGTATCCGACTCCCCTCTATTAGCCAGCTTGGGAGGATCTATAATTAACTGAAATCCTTGCTGGGATGCAACTATTTGGGCGGCTTCGAGCGACAATCCGATCAAATCGGGAACTTCCATCTCATTGCCCTGCCGAGTATAGGCAGGCATGATAATGAAGTCAAACAGCAGAAAGAGCATCACGAGTGCCACCAAGCCGATTAACAGGCTCTGCGACACTCGTGAAGTTATGAGGCGCATGAATATAAAAAAGGTGCTTTTCAAGGGGAACGACGCAACCGGGAGGCAAAAGCTCCATCGGTGCCGTGAACATGTGTGAAGGTTTCCATATCGCCATGCGGACTGACTACCGCTTCGGGCAGGAATCCGCGGGCATCTTCCTTATGAAATTCAGGATGGGTTTTCAGGAAATCGTTGATGACATCCTGATCTTCCGAGGGCAGAATACTACAGGTTGAATAGACCAAGACCCCACCGGGCTTGACCAGCTCCGATGCTTTATCCAGAATCTCAACCTGCTGCCGGTGCTGTTCCGCGATATGATGACTTTTTCGGCGCCAGCGCACATCGGGCTGTTTTCTTAACAAACCTGTTGATGAACAGGGAACATCACAGAGAATCCTGTCAAAACCCGGGTCTTTTAATTCCCGAACATCGGCAACCATGACGCGAATGTTATCCGCATGCACGCGATCGATATTGTCGCGCAGTCGTGTGACACGATCCTCCGTGACATCAACCGCCAGGATTTCGCCAATACCCATCATGAGACGGTTGATCGCGATGGTTTTGCCGCCGGGCGCGGCACAGGCGTCAAGCACTCGTTCGCCGGGTTCCGGAGCAAGCAGTTGAACGGCTAATCCGGCGCTTTCGTCCTGAACGGTGATTTCGCCTGCATCCAGCAACGGCTGAATCTGTCCGATGGATGAAGTTTCGAGTCGAACATACCCCGGCTTCAAATCCGAAAGAGTGAATTTAATCGCCTTCGAATGCAGATAGTCCGTCAGTCTTGTCAGCGAGGCTTCCAGATCGGCATCGTTAACACAGATCGTCAAGGGAGCGCGTTCATTATTCATTCTAAGGGCGGTTTCAGCCCCTTCCAAGCCAAAACGTTCGACAAGCTGACGAACGATCCAACGCGGGTGCGAATGAAAGAAAGCCAATCTGGCAACATCATCAGCCCCTTCCGGCGGAGTACTCCAGCGCTCGCGCTCACGCGCCAGCCGCCTTAGAATGGCATTGGTTAATCCTCCCGCCTTGCGACCGTGCTTTTGAATCGCGATTTCGACTGTTTGGCTGACGGCGGCATGATCCGGGATGCGATCCTGACAGAAAAGCTGATACGCACCCATGCGAAGCAGTGTCCGCATGCTGGGATTGGCGCGACGATAGTCTCCGCGGAAAATGGGAGCTATCACGGAGTCCAGTCGTCCGCGCCAGCGAATCGCCCCCCAGAACAAATCCGCCGCTAAGGCGCGATCACTCCCCCGGAAAGAGGAAAGTGACAAATGTCTGGAGAGGACTTCGTCCGCGTACTCGGGACCGGACTCGAAATCATTCAGGGATTCGGCTGCGAGGCTACGAGATGTGGCCGGCAATTGATCTGTTTCCATTGCAGATCCTTAACAATTAAGCAATTCTAAGATTGAGACGCAAGACCGCCCCGGTGCAGCCCGCTTGACATGTGATTCTATTTTCCTTTATTTAGACTCCCTTCATTCACTTAGGGTTTCCGATTGAAATCCACTCTCTCACATAGAATTCAATATTTCATCGTACTGATTCTAATCTCCATTTTGCGGATTGTCCCGCGCCGGATTCGCGGCTGGATTGGCGCATCATTAGGTCAAGCTGTTTATTTAATTGGAATTAGGAGAAGCGTAGTCTGCGAAAACCTCAGAGCCGCCTTTCCGGGAATCCCTGAAGCCGGAGTGCGCAAGACAGCAGCAGGCGTTTACAGGCATTTCGGAACCCTCGCGACAAGTTTGGTAGAATTGCCGAGACTGGACGAATCGGCGCTAAACTCATGGATATTTACCGAAAACGGGGACGTTTTAGACGAAGCATTGGCCGAGGGCAGGGGGTGTATTATGGTATCGGGACATATGGGGAATTGGGAAATCGGGGGATGTTTGGCTGCGGCGAGAGGCATTCCAACGACATTTGTGGTCACCACACAGCGAAATAAGCTGATTGAAGCCAAGTTCGACCGCTATCGGGAAGCCTCCGGCGCTGAGATCGTCAAGAGAAGAGTTGCCACAAGAGGAGTGCTCTCCGCTCTTAAGCGAAAACGATTGGTCGCTATCTTAATCGATCAGGATGCGCATGAGGATGGAGCTTTCGTCCCCTTCTTCGGACGGCTTGCCTCCACTCCGCGAGGACCTGCCGTGCTGCATCTGAGGACCGGCGCTCCCTTGGTTTTCGGATACTCGCTTCGCTTGCCCGGGGAACGATATCGGCTGCACTATGAGCGTATCGACACGACGGGGATCACCGATGCCGATGAATTGACGGCGCTCTTAACCCAAAAACTTGAAACCGCGATCCGGATTCGTCCCGAGCAGTGGTTTTGGATGCACCGCAGATGGAAAACCCGCCCTCCAAAGTCCTGATCTTCGATACAGCCTGGCTGGGCGATGTGATCTTCACAACCTCGCTGATCGGATCGGTGAAGAAAGTCTGGCCAACCGTGAAGCTGCACGTACTCGTGGCAAAGCGAGGAGAATTGCTGATTCGCAATCACCCGCTTGTCGACAAGGTCTGGATCTACGATAAGAACGGTTCCGAAAATTCGCTGGGAGATTTATTCCGGCTGGCGAGTAAGCTGAAGGCCGAAACGTTTGATATTGTTCTCAACGCGCATCCCTCCTTTCGCAGCAGGCTCATCACAAGATTAACCGGAGCGCCTATTCGAGCAGGATATTATGGCTTCGGATCCGGACTTGCCTTCACGCATCGCATCGAGAACAGCCTTGAGGTGAAGCCCGATCATGCGCAGCGGAGAGTGGATTTATTGCGAGTGCTCGTCCATGAGGCAACGATTGAACCGCTGCAAGTCGGAGTCACGCCGGAAACTAAGCAACTTGCTTTTGCTCTTGTCAGAAAACTTGCCGGCGCGGAAAAGCCTCTGCTGGGACTCATTCCGGGGTCGGCCAGATTAACCAAGATGTGGCCGCGGGATCACTTTTCCGCCATCGCCAAACGTTGGATTCGCGACAAAAACGGAATTGCGCTTGTCTTTGGGGGGAAACACGAAACGAGTTTGGTGAAGTTGATCTGTGATTCCGTGGGAGAGAATTGCCATCCAATCGTCAACCTTCCTTTGGATGAAGTGGCGGGACTACTCGCACAGTGTTCATGCACTGTCGGGAATGACACGGGAGTTTCTTTCCTGGCGATTGCCGCAGGATGCGCGAAAGTGCTGGTGCTGTACGGGTGCACTCAGGTGAACTACTCCTTCCCGCTGCCGCATAAGGCGATTGCCGCGGGTGTGCCCTGCTGTCTGCCGCCGACCGGGCATGGTCGCGCAAGCTGTAAATGGGGAGAAACTCCATGGTGCATGCAGCAGATCAGCGTGGAACGGGTGTGGAGCGAACTGGAGGCGGATTCTTAGGAGAGGCTTTGGCTGTGCAGCGATTCCTTCCTGCGAGCTTGAGAATGCTATAGAATCTGCGGGGGAGAAATATTTTTTTGACCGAACGAACTCAGCCAATTTCTTGTTTGTATGTAATATAGCACACATTGTATTGCTCGATTTTCGTGTATTTTGGCAGTATTTGAGTAGATTTTGGGTCGAACTTGTTCCATTTGGGCTTGTTCTGAAGATAATTTGCATTTCAGACATATTGTGATTTTGATAGCAAGAATTTAATATAATACATTATTAGATGTTTATCAAGTTTTTTGTTGTATATAGTGTATTTATTACTTGTAAGGTGAAGATTCCGGGCGCCCGGGGACGATAAGCCTCGGCGA
>JAHIZR010000385.1 GCA_018814465.1 bacterium
ATCTGATCACGATTTCTCTGGCCGGGCGCGCGCTGAAGGACGGCGCCGTCGGAGAAGAAATTCCGGTCTCGGTGGAACTCGAACATACGAAACGATATCGGGGAATCGTTGTCGATAAAACAACTGTAAGATTTATCCAATTACAGGAGCGTTTATGCGCTGCTTATCCATTATACTAATCGCTATTCTGACTTCAGCCGCCAACGCCGGTCCGGCTCCGTCCATGTATCAGGACAGAATCGCTCGAGATGTCGGAGATATTCTCACTATTGAAATTCAGGATAACACCACCGCCAGTGTCACGGCTAATACCAATACCAAATCCGAGTATGGTGCCGAACTTAATGCTGGTGGAACCGGCGCGCTCGACTTTGTTCCGTTGCTTTCAGGAAGCGGCGGATCGAAAAGCGAACACAAGGGCAACGGCAACACTGCTCGACAGGGAAATCTGCGCGGCAGTATTACGGTTAAAATCGTCGAAGTCTATCCCAACGGCAATCTTCGCATTGAAGGTCAAAAGGAAGTTATCATCAACGGCGAACGGCAGCTGACGATCCTCTCCGGCGTGATCCGCGCCGAAGATATCACTCCGCGCAACACCATTTCCTCCGACCTGCTGGCGGATGCTTCGATTACTTACAAAGGCAAGGGCATTCTGGCCAACGCCGAGCGCCCCGGCTTCTTCACTCGAATCTTTGACTGGTTGTTCTAAAATGAAAAACCTGTTCCTGATCTGCGGTCTGATGATCGCGACACTCGCAGCCGCCGCTGTCCGCATCGGCGATATCACTACCTACCCGAATACGACTCCAACATCGCTGACAGGCTACGGTCTGGTTGTCGGTCTTGCGGGGACCGGAGACGGCAGCAAGTCGTCTTTTACGCCGCAAGCCTTCTCGAGCATGATGAAAAAATTCGGCCTTGAAGTCGATGCGTCCAAGCTCAAGCTTAAAAATGTGGCGGCTGTCATGATCACCTGCGAAATGCCTCCCGGATCAAAGCTCGGTTCACGGCTTGATGCTCTCGTATCCTCACTCGGCGATGCCAGCAGCCTGCAAGGCGGAACCCTGCTGCGCAGCGTCCTGCTGGATCCTTGGGGAGAAGCAGTCGCTGAAGTGCAGGGACCGATTTCCATCGGCGGATTCAACTATGAGTCCAGCGGATCCCGCGTTTCTCAAAATCATGCCGTCGTGGGCCGGATTCCCAACGGAGTGATACTCTTCGCTGACGGCGAACGGCTGCCCGCACCCGCTGATACGTTTGTGATGACCCTGCATCAGCCCGACTTGCAAATGTCGGTTCGCATAATCGACGCTATTAACGAAGCCTATCCCGGCGCGGCGGACGTGATGGATCCAGCGACGGTCGTTGTCAGAATTCCGGATGCTCTGATCTCAGCCAGCGAGCGCTTTGGTTTCCAGGCTGCCATTGCGGATATCACTGTTGATCCGGTCGCCTCCGATCGCATCGTAATTAATGAAAGAACGGGAACACTCGTCGTCGGAACAGGCGTCACACTCATGCCCGCCGCGATCGCGCATGGCAACCTGACCGTCGAAATTTCCGATCAGCCGATCATCAGCCAGCCCAATGCCTTCAACGAGAGCGGTAGCACCATAGTCGAACGGCAAAGCAAAATCTCCGTCGAGCATGCGGGCGTCGGTTTGAAGGAAATTAGCGGCGCGGCCTCAGTCGGAGATGTCGCCAAAATGCTGAATTCGCTCGGCGTCAGCCCGCGTGATATGATCGCGATCTTCCAAGGTCTTAAAGAAGCGGGCGCGCTGCAGGCGCAGCTGGTGATTATCTGATGAAGCCGATCTCACAGGCACAGCCGTTCAAGATCGAGCCGACTCAGACAGCGAAAGCCAACAACCTGCTGCCCGCGGCGAATCGTCAGCATAAATTGGAACAAGCCGCGGAAGAGTTCGAGGCAGTGCTGGTTCACCAACTCCTGCAGTCCATGCAGACAAGCCTCGAACATGGATCCATCTTCGGCGGAAGCAATGCGGATCGCATCTACGGTGGAATCGGGGAAATGGAACTTGCGAAAACAATCGCGAAGTCCGCGGACTTCGGCGTCAAGGAGCAACTCCTTGAATATGTCCAGAAAATGGAGAATCATGAGCATGAACTCAAATCGAAATGAGTTTGTCAGATTGATTGGTTGTTTGCGAATTCACATCGGACACCTTCAGCAGGGGCTTCGCAAGAATGATCTTAATTCAATCGAATCGGAATCCTCGCAAATCCAGGAACTGCTGCTTGATCTGTTGAGAATGCAGCGGAAGCTCCCCAAAGCGGATCAGCAAGCCCTGCGCAGACGCTTCGTAACTCTCCGTCAGGAAGCATTGAGATGCCTGGAAGTTTCCAGAAAAATTCTCGACGACAGCCTCCGCGCAATGCTTGAGTTGATAAAAACCGTTGAAGAGTCGACAAATTACGGCAAGAAAAACGCAGGCTCTGCAATTGTCGTCGACCGAAAGGCATAATCAGTGAGTACACTCAGCAGCATATTGAATACCGGGCGCCGCGCGATTCAGGTTCAGGAACTCGCGATGCAGGTGATCGGACATAATACAGCAAATGTGAATACCGAGGGTTATTCACGTCAACGGCTCGATTTTCGAACCTCGCCTCCGGGAGGCCTCGGTATGTACAATACGGGTTCCGGCGTTGACGTGGATCGCCTTGCGCGAGTCCGCGATTCACTGCTTGACGTTCAAATACGCGAGAGCCGTTCGCAAATCGGCTATTGGCAGCAGCGAAACGAATCGCTTCAAAATGTCGAGAGTACTTTGAATGGATTGGGCGATGTGAACATCGACACTCGATTGCAGCAATTTTGGTCGGCTTGGAGCGATCTCGCAAATGATCCGGAAAGCGAATCCTCCCGCCTTGCCCTGCTGCAAAGATCACAGTCTCTGACAACAAGCATTCGCCGCGCCTATTCTGACCTGACCGATCAACTCACGAATGCAAATGATCAAATCGCGGTTGAAGTATCCAAAGTAAACCAATTAACGGCACAAATCGCAGCCTTGAATATCGCGGTCAATCAAGCGGAGCTGAACGGTAATGAAGCTTCGGACCTGCGCGACCAACGTGACCTGATCCTTGAGGAACTGTCCGGTATTATTGATGTCTCCTCGCAGGAACAGGAAGGCGGTGCGATTAACGTCTACTCCGGCGGTCAAATCCTCGTCCAGGTCGGTTCGAATGTAAATCTGCATGTGTCTTCCATCGCGGGCACCAGCTCTGAACTGCCGACGATCAAACATGGCATCACTGGCACGGAGATGCAGATCTCGCAAGGATCGCTGCGAGCATTACTTGACCTCCGGGACGCGGATATTCGGCCGGCGCTGGAAGACCTCGATACACTGGCGACGACACTATCGTCCAGAATAAATGAAATTCACCGGACCGGCTATGGCCTTGATAACACATCAGGCATTAATTTCTTTGCCTCCGATGTATCCGGGGCCGCTGACCTCCGGATCAACGATGTTATCATCGATGATGTCGCCCGCATCGCAAGCGCTTCATTGCCTGATGCCGCCGGAGACAATTCCACTGCGCTGGCGATAGCGGCTGTCCAGCATGAAAAACTCCTGAATGACGGCCGCGCTACCTTGGATGAGTTCAACCGCAATATCTCCCTGCGGGCGGGCTCCAATCTTTCATATGCGCTCGCTCAGCTCGAAATTGAAGATGCGGCGCAGGAAAACCTGCTGAATCGGCGGGCGTCCATCTCGGGAGTTTCTATCGATGAAGAGATGACTCGTATGATTCAAGTGCAAAAAGCATACGACGCCGCAGCTAAAATCGTTAAAACAGTGGATGAAATGATCAACACACTCTTAAGCATGAAGGCTTAGGTGCTCATATGAGAGTCTCAGATTCCCAAAGGTATCAGCATTTCACACGCGACATCGAAGATAGGCTGTCCAACTTCGTCAGGCTCGAACAGGAACTCGCGCAGGGCAAGCGAATCTTCAATCCGTCGGAAGATGTGCAAATGGCCAAACAGGCGATGCAGGTGCGCTCCAATCTCGCCCAGAATGAGCAGTATGTGCGCAACATCGAAGACGGAAGCAACATGGTCAGCAGCGCGACTTCTCATCTGCAGAATGTAATCGATCTTCTTAATGAAATTGATGCCTTGGCTGTGGCGGCGGATAATGATCATATGACCGAAACGGACCGTCACAACAATGCCGTCCAGATGAATCAAAAAATCGAATCACTCGTCGAATCCGTGAATGCTTCGCAAGGAGACCGCTACCTGTTCGGCGGATATAACACCAACAGCGCTCCGTTCAGCATCGTCCGCGATGAAGACGGCAAGATTACCGGCGTTTCCGTCAATGAGGAAACCATCGGCGGTCAGATCTACCGGAGCATCGATCGCGATGAAAACCTGAGAATCAATATCCCAGGTGATCGCTTGTTTCAGCCTGTCGGGGCCGCGAATACCGATCAAGATATGTTTTATGTCGCATCTCAACTGCGTGATGTGATCGATAATAATAATGTTCCCCCGGAGGGACAGGAGACAACACATTCAAATGACGCATTGCGCGAAAAGCTGAGTCTGATAAGGGATCGGGTTATTACAGAACAAACCTATCTCGGCAGTGTGGGACAGCGCTTGAATGAAAAACTTGACTACTATCAGGAAATCGAAATTTCCTTGACCGAGAAGCTGGAAGATGCCCAGGGAGTTGACATGGCTGATCTCGCTTCCCGCATCGCTATCGAAGAAAATGTCTACAATTCACTGCTTGCGATCAACTCAAGACTGCTGGGTCGCTCGCTGGTCGACTATTTGAGTTAGAGGTAACCAATGCGTGCACTAATTACCGGTATCACCGGACAGGATGGCAGCTATCTCGCGGATTTGCTGCTGTCGAAAGGTTATGAAATCTGCGGCATGGTCCGCCGCTCAAGTCTTGAGAACTTCGGACGGATTGAACATATCCGGGATCAAATCACTCTCGTTCAAGGTGACCTGCTTGATTCCTCATCATTGGAAAAGATCCTGCGTGATTTCAGTCCGGATGAAGTCTACAATCTCGCTGCGCAAAGCTTTGTACCGACCTCATGGGAACAACCGATCCTGACAGGCGAGTTTACCGCGCTCGGTGTGACCCGTATGCTTGAAGCGATCAGACAGGCGTGCCCCCAAGCGCGCTTCTACCAAGCCTCCTCCTCCGAAATGTTCGGCAAAGTGCGCGAAGTTCCACAAAAAGAGTCGACGCCCTTTCATCCGCGCAGCCCCTATGGTGTGTCCAAAGTCTACGGTCACTATATAACGATTAATGCTCGCGAAAGCTATGGCCTCTTTGCGGTCTCCGGCATTCTCTTTAATCACGAATCACCGCGGCGCGGTCTCGAGTTTGTTACGAGAAAAGTCACTCATGCCGCGGCGTCTATCAAGCTTGGCATGCAGAGTTATGTTGAATTGGGAAACCTCGATTCACGCCGCGATTGGGGATTCGCCGGCGATTATGTCGATGCAATGTGGAGAATGCTTCAGCAGGAAACCGCTGAGGACTATGTCATCGCTACCGGACAGACTCATGAAGTCCGCGACTTGTGCAAAGTTGCTTTCGGCGATCTCGGTCTGGACTATCGCGATCATGTGCGGATTAATACCGATTACATCCGTCCGGCGGAAGTCGATCTGCTGATCGGCGATCCAAGCAAAGCTAAGAATAGACTTGGGTGGACTCCCGCCGTTACGTTTGAAGAACTGGTTCGGATGATGGTGCGTTCGGATTATGATTTACTGAGCGGACGTGCAGGACAAAGCAAGAAAACCACCAAGATCGTTCGCGCAGATTCCCTGCTGAAATCAACCGACAAAATAATATCGCCGAAAACCAAGGTCGAAGTCCTTCGCTAATATGCCAAACTTATGAATGCTTCCTCCTACAGCTATCTTTCCGGAAAACGCATCCTCGTCACGGGCGGCACTGGTTTCCTGGGCAGGCACTTGACAAGAGCGCTCGCGGACATTCATCCACAGGCTCTCTGGTCCTTCGGCCGCGCTGATGTGAACCTGCTGAACAACGAATGCATTAAGCAGGCCTTCCGCGAGTTTCAACCCAATATCGTTTTTCATCTTGCGGCAACCGTCGGCGGAATCGGAGCGAATAGAAATCAACCCGGCCGCTTTTTCTATGAGAATCTCAAAATGGGAGTCGAGCTCCTTGAGACTGCTCGCGAGATGAACACCGAAAAAGTAGTTGTCACCGGAACCGTCTGTGCCTATCCGAAAATAATGCCCTTGCCTTTCAAGGAAAGCGATCTGTGGAACGGCTATCCTGAAGAGACAAACGCTCCCTATGGATTAGCCAAAAAAATGCTGCTGGTTCAGGCTCAAGCCTACCGTGAGCAGTACGGCATGAATGCGATCTATCTGCTCCCCGCAAACCTCTATGGTCCCGGCGATCACATTGACCTTCAGAACAGCCATGTCATTCCCGCGTTGATTCAAAAAATATTTATTGCGAAAACAGAACTGCGTGACACTGTTGTGCTTTGGGGCTCGGGCAATGCGACTCGCGAATTCCTGCATGTGCGGGATGCCGTAAGAGGGCTCATGCTGGCCGCGGAATACTACAATGAACCGGCGCCTGTCAATATCGGTGCCGGAGTGGAGCATTCGATTCGTGAGGTCGCCGAAATGATCGCTGAAGAAATGAACTATAAAGGGGAAATAGTCTGGAACTCCGAGATGCCAGACGGGCAGCCGAGACGCTGCCTTAATACGACATTGGCACAGGATAAATTCGGTTTCAAGGCAGAGATCGATTTTCGGATTGGCTTGAAAGATACGATTCTTGATATCGTGGCAAAGCTTCAGCCGGACAAGATCGCCGCTCACAAATGTACCGCGACAACCCGCGCTTAATAACCGCCGCAATCATAAAACAATCCGGTTTCCGCAGAATGGGAAAAAGTGTCAATAGTCAAGAACCGCATGCTGACCGCGAACGCTCAGTCCATGAGTATGCCGAGATTATCCAATCCTCATGGAATCGCGCATGGAGTACGCTTAAATCGTCACCGGGTAATCTCGAGGCAGCGATTGAGCTTGTCCGATTGACTCTTTCTTACTGCGTGCTGAATCGAGAGCGGTATGTGCGGGTTTTGTCCGTCGCCAAGACTCTGGAAAAGAAGCTGACTGCTGAAAAGCTGAATGCGGCGTTTGAGGACTGGCAATGGGTGATCGATTATCTGTCGAGCATGACAGGAAAGATCGAGCTTTCCCCGTTGGAAAAACAGCCACCGACGAAGCGCTCTCTGATCAATCGAAGCCTGCGAATCGGAATCGACATCCGCTGCATGGAAATCGAATCCACGCGAAATCGCGGGATCGGAAGATACGTCACAAATCTTGTCAAGCAACTCGCCAGAGTGGAGTCGCGGCACCGCATCTTTCTGTACGGAAATGAAGCCCCCTGGGATGTTGATGACGTCTACGGTCTGATGACGGCGCCCAATATCGAGTACCGGACTTACCATCGAGGCTTTGCATCGGAAATCGATGTTTATCTGATTACGGACCCGTTGCCGGTTCTCGCCGGCAGGGATCTGCTGCCTTACCCGCTTGATGATGTTCCTGTCGCGACGATTATATACGATTTGATACCGCTCGCCTATCCGGCAAGATATATAGCTGCAAACGAGAAGATTCATCGCCAATATATCGGTTCACTGCGAGAGATTGTAAAACTGTCCTCCTGCTATCTTCCAATCTCAAACTTTGTCGGGGAAGAGTTGCAGGAGCGTGTTGGAATTAATTCGGAATTGATATTTCCGATCTTGGGCGGTCTGGATGAAACATTCCTCAAGCCGGTTACTCAGGCTCAGACAGCTAAGCTCCTTCAAGAGAATGGAATTGCAGCCGATTACTTCATTTATGCCGGCGGAGCGGACTTTAGAAAGAACATCGAAACTCTATTAAAGGCTTTTATAGAGTTTCGCGATCAAAACAGCAAGCAGTGTCAGCTCGTCTTGGTCGGTGAATCTATGCGAAAGCGTGTGCAGAATCAACTGAAAGGCACACGCGGTGAACGATACATAGACGATGTTGTTTGCCCCGGATTTGTCTCCGATGACGAACTGAGAGGTCTCTATTCGCGGGCAATCGCGCTCGTATTTCCCTCTTTGCACGAGGGATTCGGCCTGCCGGCATTGGAAGCGATGGCCTGCAATTGTCCTGTAATCGCTTCGAACACAACATCACTGAAAGAGATCGTCGATCATGCCGGCATTCTTGTTAATCCGCACTCTTCAGCAGAGATTGCTTTCGCTATGCGGCAGCTGCATGAGAATAAGGAACTCGCGGACGAGTATCGCCTGCGCGGCAAGCGGCGCGCCCTCCAATACACATGGGAGGATGTTGCTAAAAGAACGCTTGCTGCCATCGGAAATATTGTAGTGGACGATCGAAGACTGGTCGCTCCGTCTCGCAAACTCAGAGTGCTTGTCCAGAACCGTCCGGATGCTTTCTCGGCTCGCGGCGGAGATACCGTCGTCATGAACCAGCTCTATAAGTCGCTCCGCGATCTCGATGTGGAAATCGACATCGCCTGCGGTTCGCCGAATCTGTCGGAAATCGATCTGGTTCACTTGATTAATCTAACCGTTCGCGAAACAGGTACCGAGGTTGCGAGAAATGCGGCGCGCTACAGCGTTCCCATGGTCGTGACAACGCTCCTCGAAGACTGGCCTCGCTATCTGGAAAAATCACTCGAAACGGCGCGCGTATTCCATCAATATCTGCGCTCCGGTCAGAACGAGAGTTGTTTTCGCGAGGGAATGGAAAGAGTCAAAAACCTTACCGCCCGGACAATTGTCGGTAATGAGCATATTGTCGACTATGCATCGGCTTTGATCGCCTGTGGAAATACGGAAGCCCTCCTCCTGCGTCAGACCTACCCGAAGGCGGAGGATAAGATCGGAATCGCTCAATTCGCGGTCACTGATATGAGTAAATACGCTTTCGCGGAGCCGAAGGAGATCCAAAAAGCCTTCGGATTCGGTGAGTATATCATTTGCTGCGGCAGAATCGAAACGCGCAAAAATCAATTGATGCTTCTGAAAGCTCTCGAAGACTGTGATACTCCCGTTATGCTTGTAGGCGGCGGCTTCAGTGCGCAGCCTGAATATGTTCAGCTTGTGAGTTCCTATAAACGCAAAGGAAGACTGATACCTGTCCAGCGAGTCTCGCTGCATAAGCTCGCGAATATCATGAAAGGAGCTCGCGCCCACGTGCTGCCAAGCTGGTACGAATTGCCGGGTTTGGTTACGCTCGAAGCCGCCAGTTGCGGGACTCCTGTCGTTGCTTCCGATTGGGGAGCGATCTTGGATTATCTCCCGGAACACCTGATCCATACTTGCCAGCCGGATGATCCCGAATCCATCTACAACGCTACGATGAAGGCTATCAAGACGCCAAGAAGTCAAGAGCTCGCGGAGTGCGCAAAATCCTACACTGTCGAGAGCTTCGGAAAACAGGTATTCGATGTCTATGAACGCGTGATGTCAGGCAAGTTTCCGCAAAGAGAGGCATCGCAATCTTCAGTTTCGAATTTCGAAAATAATAGCAATATAAAAGCGAAACGCCAGGAGGCGAAACCCATGAAATTGGAAAAGAAATCCTTTGATGTTTCTGTCGTGATTCCGGCCTATAATCAGATGCAGTTGACGCGCGAATGCTTGGAGGCGATTTCAAACGATGCATCACGCGTTTCCTACGAAGTGATTGTCGTTGACAACCATTCCACCGACGATACTCCCAAGCTTCTCGAGGCAGTCGAAGGCGACATCAAGGTTCTGCGCGAATCGATGAATCGAGGTTTTGCGTCAGCCTGCAACAGAGGAGCGCGATTGGCGGATGGAAAATACCTCCTCTTTCTGAACAACGACACCGCTCCGCAGTCGGGCTGGCTTGATGCGATGGTGGAATGCGCGGAACAGAATGAGAGCACCGGAGCCGTTGGCGCGAAGCTGCTCTATCCAAACGGCAAAGTTCAGCATTCGGGAATTGTCTTCAATGAGGAAAAGACTCCGTTTAATCTCTTCCAAAACTTCGCCTCCGATCATCCCGCTGTCAACGAGGAACGCGAGATGCAGGCTGTAAGCGCGGCATGCATGCTGATTCCCACCGCTGTATTTGAGGAGATGGGCGGATTTGACGAAGCATACAAAAACGGTTTTGAGGATGTTGATTTCTGTCTCCGCTTGGCTCAAACACAAAGAAAAGTCGTCTATTGTC
>JAHIZR010000386.1 GCA_018814465.1 bacterium
AGGGATCGCTGCATACTCCCCCGATTTCAGATGAACATAGATCAGCGAGTCGAGCTTGAAATCAAGTTCTTCGGCTTTAATCTTCGTTTCGCCATTTGTGATGATCGTTGCCTTGCGGTTTTTCATCATCAACGTTGCCGTTTGATAATCCGTTTCAGTGGACTGCGGACCTAAAATAATTTGATGATAGACGCAGCCGACAAATTGCAGAGCGATCAAGATCAGCGCGAGTGGTTTCATTAACCCTGCTCCTAAATTCTCCGGGACCCCTTGGCTTTTATTTCATTTTTGACCGGACAGACTCCAGTTTGGACTCCATCGTGGAGACTTTATCGCGGCGATCGTCGATTTTGATGACGGTGCCGACACGCGGCGCGCCCATTTCGATCAGGGCTTCGTGCATTTTCTGGCAGACTTCAAAGCAAGCGTCGAGCGGTCCTTCGATGGTGGTGAACATCGGACCGAGCTGATGCTTTACGCGACTGTCGGCTGCGAGAACTTTTTGCGCGGCGGCGACATATTGACTGACGCTCGTGCCTTCCACTCCGGACGGCGCGACACTGATTGCGAAGATAGCCATGTTATTTGTTCCGGGCACCCGGGGACGGGCGCCTCGGCGGAAATCATGTTCCGGGCAGGTGAGGGCGCCTGCCTCGGCGAGATTAATTAGTCGCTGGTTTGGTTAATTTCAGAATCCAATGATAGAAGAGCGCAATAATGAAGGATAAAGCAATCCATTTGATGATACTCACCCAATCGAACCAGCCCCAACTCATCCCCCACTCTTCCTGAAGCTTTCCGGCGGCCCGATCCCGCCATTGTTGCTCCGCGTTGGAGAGAAAGAATTCGCGAGTCACTCCGCCCGAATTAGAACTATAGCTGTAGGCTGTGGTATCGATATGCGGAGACTCGAACATCAGGGAGTCATGAATGAAGATCCTGAAGCCGTGTTTGTTCAAGGAAGCTCCGGAAACATTCAGATCCATTTCAATCCACATCACTCTTTTGTCAGGCACATTGTCTTTCTGATAGGAGTTCAGCGCCTTGATAAACGCCCGCCACGAATCAAGAGACGCGGTGATAATTCCCCACTGATCGTCCCGCCCGGTCTGCTGATAGCATTTCACATAGAGGGTGCTGCTGTCCGGCAGGACATAAAAATCTTTCGTGACGATGAACTCGCCGACCCGCTGTTCATAGGCTCGTTTCGGAAGAGAACCAACCAAAAGACTTTCCGCCATTGCTTTCGCCGAAAGCATATGCGCGTGTTCAGTTATCCAGCGGGTTTTACCATCACGATGGATGAAGACCGAAACAGGACGATCCAAGTGTTTTTGAATGGAATCCGCCCACGATTCCAATAACTCCGTATCTAAAGGCGGAGGAAAAGCGAACATTGACGAGAGTAGTCTCTCATCATTCCAAGTTACCGCTTCCAACACGTTGTTGCTTGCATCCGACAATGGTTTCCAAGACACTATCTCCTGAAAAACATTGTCGGTGATCTGAGTACCGGCATAGAGAAAGATCATTCTCGCAACAAGCACAACGAAGATGATAAGCTGAACCAACCAGTGCAGACGCTTAGCAATCGCGCGGATGCGGCGCTTCGATTTGTCATCCATGAAATTCTCCCCGAACCTGCTTATTCCGGCTTCGTCGCTTTAAGGACGAAGCGATAGAGCATGGCGAGCACGAACATTGTAAAGAGATCAATAAGGCAGCCCACCCACGGTACGGTACTGGGTTTACCGACAAGGTCAAGCAATTCCTTGTGCCATTTTTCTCCCAAATCGGAATCATACACTTCGAACCAATACGGGAAACTGCCGTTCATTTTATCAACGTACTTGAAGTTCGTCGTATCAAGATCGGGCGTGGCAAAGAGCAGACTGTCTGTTTCTGTTTTAAAGACCCGTAAGCCGAGTGCATGAGTCGTAACGGAATCGCGGTCTGCATCCTTCGGCAGTCGCCGCATGTAGAACAAATGATCGAGACTCATCAAATCGTCATAGTACGGTCGTTCGATCTTGAGTTTTTCCACCCGCCGCAGAAACGGGTAGACGGCTTCCTTATAGTTGTAGACAACTCCCCAGCGAATCGGAGAATCCGGCAAGCCGATAATAGTGACGCTGAAACCATTGCTGCCCATATCACCCGCACCTGCTTCCAATGTATCAAAGCTTGCCCTCTGGACCAACATTGTCCCAATCTTGCGAACGCTTGGCGCGGCCGACGTACAGGTAATGCCGGTCAGCAGCAGGGTGTCTATCCGCCCCTTGACTTCAGTGAATTGCTCCGGCAGAATGGGCCAGTCTACTTTATTGTGGTTGAAGTAGAAGACTCCCGCCGGCTGATCCATATGCTTATTGACTGCCTGTGCCCAGCTTTCAAGGTCTTTGCCGTTTGCAGGCGGCAGGAAGCTGGTCAGATCATCCGTACGCTGCTGCGCACTTAATATCTGTTCAGTGGAAAGCGTGAATCCCGCATTTCTAAGCTTACTCTCAATCACAGCTTCCAGCATGTAATCGCCGAATTGAGTCAGGAACTCAGGGAAGGCGATCCTTAGAGCAAGCAACAGCGCGATGAGGATCTGTGCGATCCAGTGCAGCCATTTGGCTGTGCGACGCATTCGGC
>JAHIZR010000387.1 GCA_018814465.1 bacterium
CTGGACGGAAACCTGGGGCTCCGGCTTGAAAGATGCTTGGATTGTCAGGGTCGTGGAATACGGCTTTGATTCCATCACCGATGTCGGCAACGATCAGGGACGACAGGTACGCCTGACTTGGTATCGCAACGCTTACGACAGTTCTGTCCCTGATTACACCATCACCGGCTACGCGCTCTATCGCCGCATTGATGCGTACTTAGTTGACAATCCCAATCGTCCTCCCGCTAACAACCTCGACTGGCCTCCCGGTGACTGGGAATATATTCAGACGGTTCCCGCCTTCGGCGAACGTGATTATTCCGTCATTGCCCCCACACTTGCCGACTCAAGCTCCGACGGCATCTACTGGTCGTCCTTCTTCATCCGGGCGATGACCCCCGATCCCTTAGTGTTTTTTGATACGGCGGCCGACTCCGGTTACTCGGTTGACAATCTGCCGCCTGATGTCACGGTTCTCACGGCGGGCTTAAGCGTCATCGGTAGCAATCTCGAACTGCGTTGGGAAGAAGTCACCACCGGCGGCGGCGGTCAACCCGAACACAATAATATCTGGTATCATGTCTACGGCGACACTGAATCCAACTTCACTCCCGGTGAAACCAATCATCTGACCGCCACACAGGGCCTAAGCTATTCACATCCGATCACAGAAGATCAGTTTTACTTTAAAGTCTTAGTCAGTAATTCTCCGTAAATCCAATCCATAAAGAGGCGCCATCATGACATTCACCCTCGCTGATGTCTACTACCTCCCGATTTTCGGGTTCATCATCGGACTAATCATCGTCTTCCTGCTGGCCTCCGTCCGCTGCAAACTAACCGAGATCACCAAACTGCTTAAGAAAATCGGAGACAAGTAGAAAAAGTCAGTACAGATTTTATAAATTCATAAAT
The DNA here is from genome assembly GCA_018814465.1 of bacterium. GTDB lineage: Bacteria > Electryoneota > RPQS01 > RPQS01 > RPQS01 > JAHIZR01. The sequence continues at coordinate 898 of JAHIZR010000387.1, forward strand.
AATAAGATTCTAATATTACTGCAAATTATTGTTATTGCAATAATAGTTCTTGACTGCACAGCAAGATCATTATATATTATTCAATGAACAAGCATCTGCCATGCAGCCCAAACATACCTCATATCTAAGCCTGCTCCTGCTCGCCTGCCTGCTGTTGGCTGGCACGACCTATGCCACCGACTACGCCCCGGATACCCTCTGGACGCGCACAATCGAGATTGAAGGGTTTCCGTCCCTCACAGCAAAGCGTTCGATCCGCACTCCCGACGGCGGCCTGCTGATCGGCTGCGACCGTTTCATAGAACCTGACAGTCGTGAGGCAATATTGATTAAGCTGGATGCTGACTATAACGTGGCATGGCACTCGGTTTTCACGAATTTTTCGTTTCAGTCCGCATTAACAAAGGTTCGTGTAAGAGAAAATGGGGATTACGATTTCTGGATTAGCTATCAATACCCCCTTTATAGGAATTGCTTGCTCCATATGTCGGATCAGGCAGATTCATTGGATTTGGCGATCTTTCCGTCAGGCACGATAGATGCGATAGCTAAACCGGACGGGGGGTATATTGTCCTTAGCCACTCGTGGACCGGCGATCCTCCCGCCCCCTGTAACCATGAAGTATTAGGCTTGGACGCTGCGTTGAATGTACAGTGGAGGGTGGGATTCGAAGGCTGGGGTGGCCTGTCGGCAATCGAGCGAACTGAGAATGGACTCTTCATTGTCACAGGATTCAGTACCGAAGAAATATATGAACAGACTAATACCTACTTTCACTCTGCATTGCTCAATGATCAGGGCGTGGTATGCCTTGAGAACACAAGAATTCTTGCTAATCAAAACCAAGAAAATCCTAAAACAAGCATCGTCGGCAATGAATTCTATTCTACGGTATGGTATGGATACTTCCACTTGACAATCGACGATCTCGCTTGCCTTACAAGCGAGTATAGTGAAGCGAATATGTTCGCGATATTCCCGGAAGATCGGCCTGAAGGACTGGTCCCCTTAAAAACCAATGATGGCGGCATTATCAGTTGCGGCCAAGAATTCCGATGCATAAGCTACGCTTCCAATGGCGCATACATGTGGACGAAGGAATATGATCTGGATAACGATGAAAACGAGTCTCCGCATATTTGGAAGAATGACTACGCCGTAAACATCTACCAGGAAATCGATAACTCATATCTGATCATCGGCAATGATTATACGGTCGGCGAGGGCAGCAAGCCGGTATTGATCTGTATAGGCAATGATCCACCACAGGGGTATAAGTTTCTCGGTAATGACTTTCATGAGACGTTCTATCAGATTCGCACCAATAATCTCGTAGTCAGCGACTATGGCGGCTACTCTTATCGCGCCTCATGGAATAGCTGGGGAGTTGAAGGCAATGTTAAGATTGAACTCAGCCGTCACTTCGCAAATGGTCCCTGGGAAGTCTTGGCTGCGAATACTCCGAATGACGGATCGCAAGCATTAGAATACAATTCACCCGAAGCTGAATATTGTTATTTGAAGATTTCTTCGGTTGACGATACTGTCCAGAGTGTCTCCGATTGGCGTTTCTCTCTGCTGCCCTTTTATCACAAGATCTTCTTTCAAGCAGCCGATAACCCCGGTATCTATCCGGATACTTTAGACTTTGGCGAGATCGAATTGGGTCTCGAAGCGACCCGGTATCTCAGCAACTGGTCACCGCAGCACTCTCCTTACCTATTCAACATCCGGCAAGACGAGTCCGGTCCGTTCACAGCGACTTCCAGTTGTAGTGTTCCCGGAGAATTAACGGATTGCCTGATTGAAGTTTCAATTATTGCAAATCAGTTAGGCTCGCAAACGGGTGTCATTGGATTGGTCACCAATGCCCAGCGCGGTGATAGCTTCTACTATCAGCCGGGCCATTGGGCGGACCCGGATTCCGCGTTGACGCTGCTTCATGTAATAGCCAATGTCACGATGAATCCGCGACCGCCTGTTATCACGCTGACGAGGGACAATGAGGATGCCGTTATTGACTGGAATCCGGTTCTGCGTAGTATTGCTGGTTACGACATAAGCGGCCTTCCGCTTAGATATTTCATCTTCCACGGCAATGCCTCTGACAGCGTCGAGTACTATCTGAACTCAACTACCGAGACACAACTGCGAGATGCTGGAGCGATTAACATAAACGACAAAAGATTTTACTCCGTCGTCGCAACCATTGAGTTGCCGGCCCTCATGCATGCTGCGGAAGCGTGGGAAGGTCAGACCAAGGCGTTCGTTCTCGAGCAGATTCACAATATGAAAGACAACGCTGCATCAAAGTAGTCAATCCATCATATTGCTAAGCAACACCCTCTCTGACATTGCTCTTACCCCGAGGCCTGCGACATCTTTCGCAGGCCTCTCCTTTTATCCTCATTCTTCCCTAAATATCATAAAATCAACACACCTGAGCATTATTGCCCACTTGAATTCAGGAACAAACGAGTGTATCTTGGGGTACTATTAGCAGTCACAAGAGACGAGTGCTAATAGCCAATCGCTTACACCACTTAACATCCAATAAAACCTAACTTTACAGGAGTCCAATCCATGAAGTTGAAGCCTATTGACGAACGCGTCCTGATTAAGCCCAAAACTGAAGAAGAACGCAAAGTCGGCAGTATCTTTATCCCCGACACCGCCAGCAAAGACCGCCCCCAGATGGGAACCATCGTCGCCATCGGTGACGATGTCGAACTGTCCGAGCGCAAACAAAAGAAAATGTCCGAAATGCTGAAGGTCGGCGACACCGTCGTCTTCGCCAAATACGGCGGCACCGAAATCAAGCTGGACGAAGAAGAGTATCTGCTCGTCAGCCGCAACGACATCCTCGCCGTGGTCATGAAGTAACACCGCCGCGCAGGATCGCTGACCCTGCCGAAAACAGTATCGCCGAGGCGCCCGTCCCCGGGTGCCCGGAACACAAGATTCGCCGCGCAGGGTCGCTGACCCTGCCGAAAAGAAACAAACACAAACACTGGAGAACATAAAAAATGGCAAGCAAACTGGTTGACTTTGATGTCGAAGCCCGCACGAGTCTGAAGCGCGGCGTTGACATCCTCGCCGATGCGGTGAAAGTTACCCTCGGCCCCAAAGGCCGCAATGTGGTCATCGAAAAGAAGTGGGGCGCTCCCACCGTGACCAAAGACGGTGTCACCGTCGCCAAAGAAATTGAACTGGAAAACGCTGTCGAGAATATGGGCGCGCAGATGGTTCGCGAAGTCGCTTCCAAGACTTCCGATATCGCCGGAGACGGCACCACCACCGCGACCGTTTTGGCGCAAGCCATCATTCATGAAGGTCTCAAGAACGTCACCGCCGGCGCCGATCCCATGTCCCTCAAGCGCGGCATCGACAAAGCCGTCACCCTTGTGATCGCCGATCTGAAGAAGAACGGCAAAGCCATCACGGGTAAAAAAGATATCGCCGCTGTTGGCACCATTTCCGCCAACAACGATCATGAAATCGGCAACCTCATCGCCGACGCCATGGACAAAGTCGGCAAAGACGGCGTCATCACCGTCGAAGAAGCCAAGTCCATGGAAACCACGCTCGAAGTCGTCGAAGGCATGCAGTTCGATCGCGGCTACCTGTCCCCTTACTTCGTGACCAATGCCGATGAGATGGAAGTCGAACTGGAAGATCCCTACATCCTGATCTACGACAAGAAGGTCTCCAACATGAAAGACCTCCTGCCGATTCTGGAGAAGGTTGCTCAGACCGGACGCGGTTTCCTGATTGTTGCCGAAGACGTCGAAGGCGAAGCCCTCGCCACGCTCGTCGTCAATAAACTGCGCGGCACGTTGAAGGTCGCCGCCGTCAAGGCTCCCGGCTTCGGTGATCGCCGTAAAGCCATGCTCGAAGATATCGCCACTCTGACCGGCGGCCGTCTGATCAGTGAAGAAGCCGGCTTCAAGCTGGAAAACGCCGTGCTGTCTGATCTCGGTAATGCCAAGCGCATTATCGTAGACAAAGAAAACACCACCATCGTGGAAGGCGCGGGCAAGGCTGAAGATATTAAGGGTCGCATCGGCCAAATCAAGAAGCAGATTGAATCCAGCACCTCCGACTATGATCGCGAGAAGCTGCAGGAACGTCTGGCCAAGCTGGCCGGCGGTGTGGCCGTGCTCAAAGTCGGCGCCGCGACCGAAGTCGAAATGAAGGAAAAGAAAGCCCGCGTCGAAGATGCGCTGCATGCGACCCGCGCGGCTGTCGAAGAAGGCATCGTCCCCGGCGGCGGCGTCGCTCTGCTGCGCGCCCAGTCCGTACTCGACTCCCTGAAGCTCGAAGGCGATGAAGCCCTCGGCGCCAAGATCGTCCGCCGCGCTCTGGAAGAACCGCTTCGCATGATCACCAAGAATGCCGGTCATGAAGGCAGCGTCGTCGTGAACAAGATTCGCGACGAGAAAAAATACAGCTTCGGCTTTAACGCGGCCACGGAACTCTACGCCGATCTGCTCGATGACGGCGTCATTGATCCGACCAAGGTCGTGCGTGTCGCGCTGGAGAACGCCGCTTCCGTCGGCGCGCTCCTGCTGACTACACACGCCGCGATCCACGAGAAGAAAGAAAAAGAAGCTCCCCAGATGCCCGGCGGCGGCATGGGCGGTATGGGCGGCATGGGCGGCATGGACTACTAAGCAAAGGATGAGGGATGAAGGATGAAGGATGAAACCTGAAACAGGAAACCGGAATCCCTAAGCTTGTCATCCTGAAGGCCGCCTTAAAACTCATTCACATTAGAGTCATTCCATGCGGCCTGAAGGATCTCGGC
>JAHIZR010000388.1 GCA_018814465.1 bacterium
GCCGCCCATCCAGATCGCGTCTTCCGTCACCAGAATGGTTCGAATATCATTCCCCGCCGGACCTTGCATGATCAGCTCGCTGCTCGTATTCATGAGATTCACTTTCAGGATTCCCGCCCCCCATTGCGCTGTCCAGAAACGATTATAACTGTCCAGATACCAATCCATAATCGGATAGGGCCGCAGCCGGGGATCGATCAGATTGCCGTCGAACTGCCAGAGCCATCCATGCGGTGTCGTTACCGTCGGGAAGCCCGCCGGAGGATGCGCGATTGTCGTGTGTCCTAACTGCGCGGTCACCAACGGCTGCATCGAGCGCACGCCCCGCCAGCGAATATCCTCCGTCTCAGCAGGATTCATATCTCGCATGAATCCGCCGTGATCCCGGTCTCCGACATAGCGCGTTACGTCATCTTGCCATAACGGGTGCGGCAAAGGTTTATAGTTCAGCACCCAGCGATCATAGTCATACTCGGGAATCGTCTCCAGATAGATTCGATCCCCGCCCGCACCGAAATTCACCACTCGTTCACTCTGCGGCCACAGATATTGTTCTACTCTTTTCCAGCGCTCCTGCCGGAGATTGAATTGCAGTACCTCGGTGCGGCTCGCCACCCATAATAGTCCGGTCTCGGTATCAAGAAACAGCAGGACAGGATCACCCAAGTCCACCGCTTCGGTCAAACCGTAGCCGACTGCCATCGGATCATACCAAAAGTTCTTGAGCAGATGGTAGCTTAAAATTCCGCCCGATGTCGCGAAAAATATCTCCTGCCCGCCCCCGTCGATTGACCGCACTCCCCGCGTATCCCGGTATGAAATCCAATCCCCGAAATCGAAGAGAATTTGGGCATGGACGGAGTATGTCATACAAAGCAGAAGCAGAATAAATCTGCAAGGATGAAGGATGAAGGATGAAGGATGAAAACAACTCATTACTTTTTCTCCGATCTTTTCTTGACCGTCGTTGTCATTTTAACAAAGATAGAAATGAGTTCATCCGTCTCCTTGAGCAGTTCTACGAGTCTTTCCGCTTGTATGGTATCCGATTCAGATAAGAGTTCTAACCAATAGTGCGATTCATCTAATTCCTGTAGCGCTCCCTCCAATTTATTCACGAAATCACGATCCGATTTCGCTCGATTTGCTTCCGCATAATGCGCTCCAACAGATGTCCCGGATCTTAGAAGCTGTTTTCCTAAAACTTTTGCGACTTCTGATTTGGGCAATGAAGTGTAGAGCCTGATTACCCGGAGTGCGTAACTCTTTGTTCGTTTCCGCAGATCTCTGTCTTCTCTTTTTTCATCCTTCATCCTTCCGCCTTCATCCTTACTTCCTCATCCCTTTCACAGCCTCTCCAGTATCCCCCGCAGCAGCCTCGTAAATCGCTCCGACGCCTCCGCCGCGACCTTCTGCACGTCTTCGTGCGTCAGTTTGATATCCGAAATGCCCGCCGCCGAATTCGTCACACAGGAAATTCCCAGCACTCGCATCTTGTTTGCCGCCGCCGTAATCACTTCCGGCACGGTTGACATACAGCCCGCATCGGCGCCCAAACGGTTCAGCATTTGCGCCTCCGCCGGAGTCTCATAATTAGGCCCAAGCACCGCGCCGAGTGTGCCTCTGCGCAGGGTAATTCCCTCGGCGCGCGCTGTTTCCTCAGCTAACAGCTTCAACTCCTCATCATAGCAGTGTCCTAAATCCGGCCAGCGCGGTTCATCTTCATATTGCGGTCCGCGCAGGGGATTACGAAACTGCATATTGATATGATCCTCAATCAAGAGCAGATCGCCCGGCGCGAATTTCTTGCTGAAGGCGCCCGATGCATTCGTAACAATTAAAATCTTCGCTCCCGCTTTCGCCGCCAACCGCACCGGCACGACCACCTGCTCCGGCGAGTAGCCTTCATACATATGGATGCGCCCCTGAAATGCCATCACGCGCGTGCGTCCGACGTTGCCGACGACGATGCGCCCGGCGTGCCCCGGTACCGTTGAAACCGGATAACCGGGAATGTCCGCCGTCTTCACCGACTTCGCATCTTCCAATGAATCCGCAAACGCACCTAATCCCGATCCCAAAATCAGCGCGACCTCCGC
>JAHIZR010000389.1 GCA_018814465.1 bacterium
ACAAAAATCAGTCAACCTCGATGAATCCCGGTTGAAGTCACTCGATCCGGGTGACATGCTCGGCAAGACGCTCGAGCTTCCCGAACAGCTCGAGCGCGGTCTTGAATTGGGGACGAAATTCTTCCGGAAATATCCGCATCCTCGTTTTGAGCATGTGGACTGGGTGGGTCTGGGCGGCAGCGCGGTTGCCGGTGATTTGCTGCAGGGATTCGGTTTCGAACCGCCGGAAGTCTTGCCGGAGATTCGCGTGCTGCGCTATCCGGGCCGGATTCGTCATCGCCGGATTTTATGCAGTTATTCGGGCAACACGGTGGAAACGTTAAGCGCTTTCGATGAAGCTTCGACGGATGATATCTGGTTTTGTATGGCCAGCGGCGGCAAGCTGAAAAGACTGGCCGCCGAAACCTGTATCCCCTTCCTCGAGTTGCCGGAAGGCTATCCGCCGCGCGCGGCAGTCGGCTTCCCCCTGGGAGCGATGATTGCCATACTCGGTGCGATGAACAAACTTGAACGTGACCCGCGCTTCGCGATTCCCTTCAAGGACCTGCGGGAAGACGCGAAAACATATCGTATTCTAAATCCTGCCGAGAATCCCGCGCTCGCCGAAGCGGTTCGTCTCGTGAACCGCACTCCGGTAATCTATACGGTTGATGGTCGAATCATGCCCGCTCTCGCGATTCGTTTTCGCGCGCAACTCGCTGAGAATTCCAAAGTCTGGTCGCACAGCGCGGAGTTTCCTGAACTGGCCCACAATGAAGTCGAAGCGCTTGAGTATCTGACGCAACTCGAGCCCCAACCGCGTGTCATTTTTCTCGGCAGTTGGATATTTCAGGGCAAATTTGGAGATCCCAGGATTGGCATCGAGAATGTTTTGGCAAAGACAGGGATTGCCTCGACTCGCCTTGATCCTCTCGAAATGTGGGGTCAGCAATCTTCAAAACTCGCAACAGGTTTGCGATTAATGTTCTTCCTTGATGCAGTCACGATTTACTTGAGCTTTCTTAGAGCGATTGACCCCATGGAAATTCCTATGATTACGAAGCTTAAAGAAATGACTGGATAGGCTTGCTAAAGACTTTGAAAATATGTAAGTTTATAGATTCACGTTAGTAGAAACAGCATAAGTTAGACAACCCGATTGAAAGCAATCATCCCTGTTGCCGGAGTGGGTTCCCGCCTTCGGCCCCATACCTTCACCCTTCCCAAAGTTCTCCTAAATGTAGCCGGCAAGCCGATTCTGGGTCATATTCTTGACCACTTGGTGGAATCCGGCGTGACCAGTCTCAGTCTAATAGTTGGCCCCATGGGTGACTTGATTGAGCGATACGTCCGTGAGAACTACGACATCCCCTCTGAGTTCATCCTGCAAGCTCAGCCCAAAGGATTGGGCCATGCGGTCTCGTTGGGCTTGACGAAGGAAGACAAGGAAGTCCTCGTCATTCTCGGAGATACCGTTTTCGACCTGGATCTGAAGAGTGTCCTGACCGGTTCGCGCACCTCCTGTATCGGTGTCAAGGAAGTGGAAGATCCCCGTCGTTTCGGTGTTGTCGAAACTCGCGGCAATCAGGTTGTCCGGCTCGTGGAGAAGCCCGAGCATCCCAAATCCAATCTCGTCATTGTCGGCATTTATCTGATTCGTAATGCGCCGGCCCTTCGCACCAGCATTGATCTCCTTTTCGAACGTGAACTCACAACTCGCGGTGAATATCAACTGACAGACGCTCTGCAATTGATGATCGAGCAGGGCGAAGAGATGTCCACCTTCCCCGTGAATGCGTGGCTCGATTGCGGCAAGCCTGAGACTATTCTGGCTACTAATCGTTATCTTCTGGATGGTGATAAGTTCAAAAGTCCCGAGCCACAGGAAGGTGTGGTTATTGTTCCGCCCGTTTATATCCATCCGGAAGCTGAATTGAAGCACTGTATCATCGGCCCCTATGCCACCATCGGCAGCAAAGCGGTGGTGTCCGATGCGATGGTTCGTGATTCCATTTTAGGTGAGGGAGCCGTGGTGAAGAACGTTTTGATCGAGAAGTCGCTGGTCGGCAATAACGCGATCATCAAGGGCGACTTCCAGCAATACAATGTCGGTGATTCCAGTGAAATTTCGTCCGTGT
>JAHIZR010000390.1 GCA_018814465.1 bacterium
ATGCAATACGACGGTGGGCAGGCATTCGGGATAGTTAAGGTCGAAGGTATAGTTCCCCATACTGTGCGCAATTAATTTCCCATTATAAACCTCGAAGCCCTGAATGACATGGGGATGATGATTGATGAGTATCGCGGCTCCTTGATCGAGCGCATACTGCCGCATGAGCCGTTCCTGCGCATCGGGGACTTCACTGAACGTGATAATCTCAGGATCCCACGGATCGAGTTCGGGATGACCGAGTTTATCGGGGTCGGTGACATATTCATCTCCCGAGTGAGTGTTAACGATTACGAAATCGGCGATAGCGGCGGCGGCGGGAATCGTTGCTTCGATGGAGCTGTTGTGCCAGTTGGCAAAGCCGGGACGAGAGCGTCCGGCGTCCAGGAAGGGCTGATCGTTCAGGTAAGAGCCGTGCCGGTTGCAGAAACCCAGCATGGCCAGCGACAAGCCGTTGCGGGAGACAAAAGCAGGCCTGCGGGCGAGCACATCGTTCATCCCCGCGCCGCTGTGCAGAATGCCTTGTGCATCCAGCACCGACATGGTTTCGAGCATCCCGGCTTCCATGTAGTCGATGATATGATTATTGGCCAGTGTCGCATAGTCCACTCCGGCATAAACCAATCCCGCAACGTTGGAAGGATTGCCTTTGAAGACAATGCCCTTGGTGGGATGGCGCACGGAGGCGGTGGTCAAGGGTGATTCAAGGTTTACGCTGGTGAAGTCGGCGGACTCCAACAAAGACAGCGTCGGTTCGAAGATGTACTCCACGCCATAGGTGGGAATAATCGAAGATTCATAGCCGCGCGCGAGCATAATGTCGCCCGTAAAGGCGGCCCGCAGTTCGCGGTTCATCTCGACAGGCGGGTCTTCGAAGGTATGACTTTGCCAAGCGGCGTTGTTATCTTCATCGGTGACGGTGAGCGTCACTGAATAGCGGCCCCAGCGCGGATAGTCATGCGTCGGATGTGTTGATGTGGATAATCCGCCGTCACCGAAATTCCAGAGATGCTCGATTGTGGGGCTGTCGGGATCATAGGAAAGCGAGTAGAAATCAACGCGAATGCTGTCGGGTGAGGGGTGAGTTTGCAGCGTCCACTGGAAATCGGCTACCGGCTCGAAGGGCAGCGCTTCCGTGACATCAACGATTTCATCGAAGAGAATCCGCCCGCTGCCGTTGTCGTTGTCATTGATGAAATGGAGTTCGGTGATCGAGGGCAGATAGCCGAAGCGGCCATGCCAGTCTTCACCGATGGGCAGATCGATCAGCACCCATTCGTTATCATCGAACCAGCCTTGATAGACCGTAAGCCAGATATCAGCCTGCGGACATTCACTGCCCCAGAGGGCGTAACGCATCCAGTGCGCGCTGTCGGCCACGCCGAAAGCCTGTACTTCACCTAAATCTTCGAGCTTGACGGCGATTCTCCAGACGGTATTGTATATGACAGGTCGCGGAGTGATGGTTTCCTTTTTCCAAGTATCGCCGAAAAGCTCAAGCGCGTAGCCGCCTGCATAGAAGTCGCTGTTCGTGAGCTCCCAATCATTAGGATCGTCGTCCTCGCCCTCGATACTTTCAAGTGTGATCAAGCCGCTGTCGAAATTCTCGATGGCAGTGGGGTCGTCCGGTTCCTGTGATGGATAGGGAATTACCTGATAAAAGCTGATCTGATACTTGCTGGCCGCGTTCACATCGCTCCAGCTCAAGCCCGCGGTGACGGCAAGGGTTTCGGGAGTAGTCATTTCGGGCAAGGAGTCGCGCAGGACAGCCCAGAAGGAGATCTCCGGAACCGGCAGCCAATTCAACTGAATATCATTACCGGATAATAAGGCGGTCAGACCGATAGGCGAGAGCTCGTCAAGGGTCGGCTGCTGGTGATTGGTCAGTAGTGGTTTCGCGAGAAGCTGAGCCGAGAGTGTCAGTATTATAAATGGCAACCAGTAATAATATCGGTGAGACGAACTCATGCGAGCATCCTTGGCGGTGTATATTCTTTATACTTAAAGATAAGCTCAATAGGGGCGAATGTCAAAGGAAATTAAGAGGAGAATTCATTTGGTGGGTCAATTGTGGAAACTCAGCAATAACAAGGTGGAATGTTATTTGGTTACGGTTTGTCTTAAAAAATGACTTCACAGGCCAAGTTACACGGAATACTCTACTTGCAAGCCGTCGAGCGGGGCGAATCGCGAAAAAAGATTCCGGTCGGATTGCGCACTTCTGCTGACTCGAGCGAAAGCAGTTCCCTGTGCTTAACCCGGCTCGGCGCGCCTTTTTCACGATGCAGAATTAATTGGGGGGATACTCCGAGGAATGGCGGAAAGAAAGAAAATGGCAGGCTGTAGCTGCCTGCCATTGAAGTAATTGATGCTGTTAGATTCGGAAATCTATGTCCATTTCTCGACCAAGTCATACAGGGTTTGCGGGCGGATGGGTTTGGCGAGATAGTCATCCATGCCGGCATCCAGGCATTTTTCACGGTCGCCCTTCATGGCGTTGGCTGTCAGGCCGATGATCGGAATTGAAGGCTTAAGTTTGCCGTTTCTGATAGCGGCAGTTGCTTCATAACCATCCATTTCCGGCATCTGCACATCCATGAGAATCAGGTCGTAGTCTTTTGTCTCCAACGCTTTCAAGGCTTCAAGGCCATTGTTGACGGCGTCAACACGATAGCCCGCTTTTTTGAGCAGGTTGGTAGCGACAAGCTGGTTCACATGGTTGTCCTCGACGAGCAGGATAGTCAGATCTTCCGGGCCTCTCTCTTGTTCAAGCAGCTCGAGAATTTCATCCTGATTAGCTTCTTCATTCCGGTTGAACGCGCTCTCTGTTCTTCCGATTTTCGCGCTCAGCGCTTCTTGAAGCTGAGCATAGCGAACCGGTTTTGACAGAACCGCATCAGAGCCCAGGTTCGCGACGTCGGCCGAAGACCGGTAGGTGACCCAAGTCAGCAGAATGATTTTTGTATTTTCGTGGCGCGGCGTTGAGCGAATCCAATTCAGCAGCGAAGTCAGATTCGAACCGGGCATATGAAAATCGAGCAGAATGCAGTCATAGGTAATCTCGGGAGTCTCGAGCATCTTTGTAAGGTGATCGAAGTCCGTGGTAACATCCGTTCTGCATTTCCAGTGATCGCAGATCGTGAAGAGATATTCCGCGCTGAGCGTGTTGCTTTCTCCGATCAGTATTCTCTGGCCGGCAATGGCCGGGGCATCCGTCGGTTCTTGTTTTGCCTGTTCTTTCAAGCGGATCGTGAAGAAAAACCGGGAGCCTTTGCCAACCTTGCTTTGCACCTGAAGTTCGCCGCCCATTTTTTCAACAAGCGAGCGAGAGATCGTCAAGCCGAGTCCGGTACCGCCGAATTTTCTGGTGGTCGAGGCGTCGACTTGTGAGAAGGAATCGAAGATCTTATTCAGGCGGTCTTGGGGAATACCGATCCCGGTGTCCACAACCTCGAACAGGATGTTTTGTCCGTCATGGCACTTATCCGCCAATCTAATGGCTACCTGTACTTCGCCCTTGCTGGTAAACTTGAGCGCATTATTGGCAAGATTAATCAGGATCTGGCGAAGACGAACAGGATCACCGATGACATTTGTATTGATATGCGGATCGACGAAGATCGGGAATTCCACACCTTTTTGGTGAGCCTTGGGCGCCATCATGGTTCCCATCTCTTCAATCAGGAGTCGAAGATCGAGATCTGTTTCCTCCAATTCGAGTTTGCCGGCCTCGATTTTGGAGAAATCGAGAATATCGTTGATGATACTCAGCAGTGAATTGGCTGATCCCTGGACAGTCATAGCAAATTCACGCTGTTCTCCCGTCAGGTCGGTATCCAGCAAGAGTTCGGTCATCCCGATCACGCCGTTCATGGGGGTGCGGATTTCGTGGCTCATATTTGCCAGAAACTCGGATTTCGCCGCATTGGCCAGCTCCGCTTCCGCCGCCATATTGTTGGCTAAGGCTGTTTGCTGTTCAAGCGTTGCGTTTGTTTCGGCAAGTTCTTCTTCCGCCCGTTTGCGTTCGGCGATATCGGTACGCAGGCTTTCCACCATGATCTGCATGGCTTTCCCGAGAATATCGTTTTCCGAGGCTACCGGGACTTCAACCTCAAGGTTGCCGCGGGCGATTTCATCAGCCGTGTGAGCCTTTTCTCCCAGCCGTTTCGCCATGTTTTCCATGGCTTTTCCAAGCACATCGACATCGGAGGCTACCCGCAGTTCGACATTGGTATTTCCTTTGGCAATTTCTCCGGCTGCTTCCGACCTTGACCGAATGGAATCAATCATCGCCCGATAAGCGTTGGCCAAGCGGCCCATTTCATCTTGGGATTCGTAGTCAAGATGCTGCTGAATATCTCCTCGCGCGAGCGCTTCGGTGGCCTCGGTGATTTGGCGCATGGGAATCAGAATGGACCGAGTCAGAATCATGGAGAAGCCGATCAGAATGCCGAGACAGATGATAATGATGCCGATAATCAGGGATTGGTTTTCTGTTTGTGCCCGGCTCGCTTTATCGAGTGCGGCGTTCAGCGATCCGATCTGCGAGACGGCAAGCTTGTCCAGAGCTTCCTTCAACTCACTATAGAGCCGTTTCATCTCATTTGTCTTGCCGCCGTTTTGACGGCCGGTTTCACCGGGGATCACAGTTTCGGCGATGGTCAGGACAGTCTGATAATAGAGCTGAAAGACGGAATCAACTTGAGCCGCTATTTGCAGGTCGGTTCCTTTGAGGTCAAGGCATTGAACGTGAATATCCTGAAATTCACCGGCGAGGATATGAATTTCCCGCAGCATGTCATCATTGCCGAAGGCGACGCCGTTCTCGAACGTATGATGGATGCTGACGAGCACATCATTCATATTGTTGATGAGTTCGGTGCCTTTGTAATAATCAGTCTGAATACTGCTCAATAGTTGAGACTGATCCCGGCCTCCGAGCCAGGTAATCGAGAGAATAATCAGAAAGGCGAAGGATGCCAGAATCGGCATCAGCCACACTTTCTGTGAGAGTTTCAGGTGAGCGGTTTCTCTTTGTAAAGGTTCCACTGACGGTTGTATTTTTTACTGACTTGCGGATTCGATTGTTGTTGAGCCGATTCAGCGTTGTTTTGATTGCCCAACCGAGTGCACAAAAATGCCTACGGACCGTTTGAGTATTTCAAACTGCCGGCAGTTGTCTAAAAAGATGAGTATCAGCCGGAATGAAAACGGTTTTTATCATTCCAATTATCGGCAGCTTACGGCATCCTTCAGATAGTCCGATGCGCCCGCACAGGCCGGGAAATCTATCCGGTCAACATAATGCAATTGTGGCTCCAGTTTAAGAGAGATTCACTTTCGCTGGTGGAATTTGATTAAGTGCTGCGACGGGGATGCAAAACTTAAAACTTTTGTTTAACTTAAGGGCAAGGAGAACAAACAGGAGCCGCCCGATGAATAGTATGCTTGGATTTTTCGACTGGCTGATTGTCGGATTATATTTTGTGATCGTCTTTGGAGTCGCCTATTGGGCGACGCAGCGGGAAAAGACCGCGCGCACGACGTCGGCGGGTTATTTCCTGGCAGGGAGGAATGTCGGCTGGTTCGTGATCGGGGCGTCGTTGTTCGCCTCAAATATCGGCTCTGAGCATTTGGTCGGCTTGGCCGGGACGGGCGCGCACAGTGGAGTCGCCGTCGGGCAGTTCGAGGTCTTGGCGTCGCTGATTTTGTTGATACTGGGCTGGGTATTTGTGCCGTTTTATCTGCGCAGCGGTGTATTCACGATGCCGGAGTTTTTGGAGCGGAGATATTCGTCCGGCGCGCGCTGGTACCTGGCTGTGATTTCGATTATCGGCTATGTGCTGACGAAGATTTCGGTAACGATTGCGGCGGGAGGAATCGTGTTCGAAGCGCTCATGGGGATTGATTTCTGGACGGGAGCATTGATCGTGGTGGTGGCGACGGGTATTTATACGGTGTTTGGCGGTTTGCGGGCGGTGCTCTATACAGATCTCCTGCAAATGTTTGTTTTAATAGCGGGTTCGGTGACAGTTACCGCAATCGGCCTGGCTGAACTGGGCGGCTGGGGAGCACTGAAGGCGAGTGCGGGACCGGGCTTTTTCAGTATGTGGAAGCCGCTGTCGGATCCGAGTTTCCCGTGGACGGGAATTCTATTCGGCGCGCCGATTCTGGGAGTCTGGTATTGGTGTACGGATCAGTTTATCGTGCAGCGAGTCCTCTCCGGGAAGAACATGGATCAAGCGCGGCGGGGAACTATCTTCGGCGGCTATCTGAAGCTGTTGCCGGTGTTTATTTTCGTGATTCCGGGTGTGGTGGCGTATGCGCTGGCGCAATCG
>JAHIZR010000391.1 GCA_018814465.1 bacterium
CCGTTTCATTCCGGCTTGAGCAAAACTATCCGAATCCGTTTAATCCTTCGACCACGCTGCGTTTCACTCTGTCACAGGCATCGCGCATCCGGCTGGAAGTCTTCGATCTTCTCGGCCGTCACACCTCTACTATAACTGAGGGCTTGTATACAGCCGGAAGTCATGAATTTAATTGGAGCTGCCCCTCCTGCGCCAGCGGCCTCTATATCCTGCAACTCACCGACGGCTCCGCCACCCAGCAGCGCAAGATGCTCTTCCTGAAGTAATATTGTAAATATCCCTCCGTTCACGTGACCTTGAAAAGCCCTCCGTTTACGAAAAATCTAAATAATCCCCCCGTTCACGGGGGGACATAGGGCCTATCCCAAAATAAATCTTGACGGGGAGGAGTCGTTTTTCGTATCTTTGAGCCATTCATCATTTTGGAGGATGTATGGCCAGGAAATCATGGGTATTATCGGACGAGTTTTGGGGACAGGCTGAGCCGTTGATTCCGCGTCGGCAACGTGACCCGCAACAGGAATATTTGCGCATCCCGGGCGGCGGGCGAAAGCGCGTGGATGACCGGGCGATTCTGTCTGGCATCTTTTATGTTCTGCGAACGGGTTGCCATTGGAACGCGGTTCCCGGCCAGTTCGGATCGTCTTCTACCATTCATCGCCGCTTCATGGAGTGGGCTGAAGCCGGATTCTTTGAAGCATTATGGCACGCCGGCTTGGCCGCCTATGCCGAGATGGACGGCATCCAATGGGAGCGACAATGCATCGACGGCGCGATGACCAAGGCTCCGTTAGGCGGTGAAGCAACCGGTCCCAGCCCAGTGGATCGCGGAAAAAAAAGGCGTCAAACGGCATCTCATCACCGATGGCGCTGGACTCCCGTTAGCCATCGTCGTGTCCGGCGCCAATCTGCCGGATAATAAAGGATTGCCCGCAGCGTTAGCGAAAGTGCAAACCGTCGTTCCCGATACGGTGATGCAACCGATCATGTACACGGATGCCGGATATATCGGTTACGATGCCTGGTATCTGATGATCAATAACGGCTATCAGCCTTGTGTTCAGACACTGCCTCTGGTCCGCTGGTGTAAAAAACATGATGCGGATTATGTGCCCCGCCGTTGGGTTGTCGAGTCCTGTCATAGCTGGATCAACCGCTTCCGAAAAGTCCTCGTCCGCTTCGAGAAAACCCTCCGCGCCTACTACGCCTTGCTTTGCTTCGCCTGCGCACACATCGTCTGGCAAAAAGTTATTTTGAGATAGGCCCATAGGGGGGTTCTTTTCCGGTTCCCCCCAAAACAGTTCCTCTTTTTGGGGGGACGGCAGGGGGGTAGTCTTTATTCTTCAAACCTTTACTATCACCAATCATCCCCAATTAATCTAATGCTGAACAAATGTTCAAAGGCAATATAAGCCAAAAAAATCACCTTGTCAAGAGGAAAATACGGCCTCAAAAAAGTGGTCTGCTACGTCCTCATAGCGCCCGGCTTGACGGGCATTTGTGATGTCTTACAGAATTGGTTTGCCACCCGGTAGCGCCGCACAGCTTGCCCTGAACGCAGTCAAGGGGGCAGTGCGCTCTTAATTCTGTCTTCCTGAACCCTGTGAAGGATTTCTCTTGTCTTTGTTTCCTCCCATAATGTTCTTCCTTTGGGTGGGACAAAAGGGGAGGTGTCTGCTGCACTTTTGTCTGCTTACGGTAACTCTATATGATACACCGTATCCCACTCCTGATAGACAGAAAAGTAAAGCTCTGTTGTCCGCAAAGAGTAGACAATCGACCATGTGGTGCCTTTTTGCTCTACATCCTGCAAAAATCCCATACTTGCTTTCCAGTCCACAATCCCCTTCACTTCTTCAAGGTTTTCAGACATGCTTGTAAAGCGCCAGCAGTTTTCTCGCATATCCGCGTCCGGTATATTGAAGACACGCTTGGTAGACATCACTTGCCATGACTTATCTGTGTATGTTGTTCTCCACTGCTCGCCGTCATATTCCAGAATCACCGAACCGCCTGAAGCGTCCGCAACCATTAGATGACTGGCGAGTGTATTCTCGTCGATCAGGAACGGGACATAGTTTCCTGCAAGTTCCACGGCTTCTTCAACAGTTTTTGTCTGGTCAAGAATCCTACGGATCAGGTACGAGATAAAAATCAGTTCTTTGTCTTCTTTGGCGTGAACCTCGGTAGTTTTGTCACCGGCTACAGCAACAGAAAGACCGTGCTCATTAATTCCGTCCATTGCATAGAAAGGAGCAAGCAGCAGACTATTTCCGAACGGGCTGGAAATGAATTCCTCAAGGTCTTTATGTCCGAATCCTACGTCAATGGATCGGCTGAAAGAGATAGAGGAGTATCCATCCGGAGGATAATTGAGACTGACAATGATCGAACCGACATTTTGATTGTCCCAATTTCTGCCCATGAAAACAGCTTCCTCATTTGCAGAAGAAAATACACTGCAGTAGCGCCACGGCTGATTGATCAAAGGAAGATCGATCAGCTTCTGGTTTTCTCGTATGAAGAGTTCCTCGCGCTCGCCGTATTGAGTCATCAGATAAAGACCGTCTTCACAAAACTGGCCCGTGCCCTGCACCTTCACGAGGCTTTCCAGGCTTCTGGTTTCATCCGAGTCCGCAATGGGAGGTTCTTCGAACTTCAAATTGATTAATTCATCCTGAGCCATAAGTGATCTGGCAATCGCAACCATCAAACCCACTGTCAAGATCATAGTCAGTTTTCCCAAGCCTTTGGACTGCATGGCAATCTCCTAAACTGTTGATGGCGTATATTTTAGAGACAGGGTAAATCGAGAAATTGTTGCATAATCAACAGTTTTGTGGATTTTCCCTTTTGGGTGACAAAGGCTCTTTTCTTAGACTTCGGGAACTTGACTCTAACCCCTCTTCTTCGTATATTTCAGGTTCGAAAAAGTGAGGTATTTCCATTATGAAGTCCGATCTCCATCCCGGATATAAAGTTATCACAGTAAGTTGCGCCTGCGGCGAAAGCTACCAGACCCGCTCAACTCAAGCCGGTGACGTTCTGAAAACCGAAATTTGCTCCAAGTGCCACCCCTTTTATACCGGTCAGCAGAAGCTTGTCGACACGGCCGGGCGCGTGGACAAGTACATGAAGAAGTATAAGAAATTCCAAGCCTAACCGGATTGGAACCGATTGCTTGTGAAGGCGGTACTCTATCCGGAGTGCCGCTTTTTTACTGATAACAACCGGAGCTTGCACCCTATAGCTACTAGCCCACACCCTCCCGGGTGTGGGAGATCAAGTGAGTAATCCGTAATCTTGACAAACGAATCACTACTAATGACCCATACTGATAACAACAATCCATCGCCCACCGACTCCGAAAACCGCTGTGCCGTCTCTACTGAGTTGGCGATGGGCGGGCAGGCTTTGCTCGAGGGCGTGATGATGCGCGGCCCCGGCAGAATCGCCATTGCCGTGCGCAAACCGGATTCAAGTATCGCTCTAAGAACCTATCCCTATACTCCCATCGCTAAGCGAATTAAGTGGCTTGGAATTCCAATTATTCGGGGCGCAACCGGAATGGTTGAAGCCCTCAAAATCGGCGTTGATGCCCTCAACTGGTCCGCCGAGCAAGCCATGCCCGAAGAAGAGACTGCTCCACGTGAAACGTCCCCGTGGAAGGAAAAACTCAGCAAAGCCCTCGCGATTCTGGTCGCCCTCGGCTTCGGTTTGGGACTGTTCATGCTTCTGCCCTATTGGATCGCCAAGCTGACCGTCGGCGGCGATCAGGGTCAGATTGCTTTTCACCTCATCGCCGGAGCTGTTCGAGTTATTGTCCTGATTGGCTACATGGTCATCATCTCCCGCTTCAAGGAAATCCACCGCGTCTTTCAGTATCACGGCTCGGAGCATAAAACCATCTTTGCTTTCGAAAACGGCCGCGAACTGATTCCTGACGAAGTGCTGGAACAATCCCGCCTGCACCCCCGCTGCGGGACGAGCTTCCTGCTGATTGTCGCCCTCTCCGCGATTCTCTTCTTCGTGATTGTGGACAGTCTGGTGGTCGCGTTCATCGGCACCTATCCCAACGTCCTAATCCGTCTTCTTGTCCATTTACCCCTGATTCCACTCGTCGCCGGGCTTTCATATGAAATCTTAAAGCTCTCGGCTAAAAATACCAAAAATCGGTTAGTTAGAGCTTTCGTTCAGCCGGGATTGTGGCTCCAGAAAATCACCACTCAGGAGCCCGATGCCAGCATGTGCGAAGTCGCGATTCTCTCGCTGAAGACCGCTCTTCATGGTCCCGAAACCAACCGCGACGAAGATTTCATCACAACCATCCCCGC
>JAHIZR010000392.1 GCA_018814465.1 bacterium
CAAGCCCTTGACTTGCGCATGGAAAAGACTCTGGGACAGCTCGGACGCGGCACTGCCATCGCGCATCGTGTCATCCGCGATAAAATCCCCACGCTTGAGCACGACCGTCAGATGTCCGACGATATTGCCTACGCACTTAGACTCATCCGTAGTGGAGAGTTACTGAAGGCAGTAGAAGAGAAGATCGAATTAACTTGAGCATTCAACAGTCTATACAACGGATCATCGAAGAGCATCCCAACCGCGAACAACTCATCCTGCTCTCGGCGCTGTCCGTGCTCTGGCTGAAGCCGCAGGAAGAACAGGCACACGCCTTGATCGAGCAGTATCAAGCCAAGAACTTCCCGCTCGAAGCATTGCGCGAAACCGCTTTGCAGTTGTATCTGGTGGCCGGATTTCAGGCGTCTCTGGAAGCGGCTTTTCAGATCAAGGAAGTCTACGGTGATGGTTTGCCTGCGAAAGGCGAACATATCCGAGATTTGAGCACATCCGAAATCCTGAATCGGGGCTACGATCTGCAAGCCGAGGTCTATCGAGAGAATGTCGAGAAACTCAGAGCTAATTTGTCAGTCATCAGCCCCGAACTCTCCGAATGGACCGTGTTTGTGGGCTATGGTCTGACCTTATCCCGTCCCGGTTTAAAGGGTTGCTGGCGCGAGCTGTTTGAAGTCGCTGTCCTCGCCGCACAAGACTTTCCCCGGCAGCTTCACTCCCATTTTCGCGGCGCGCTTCACTTGGGCGCATCCCGCGAGGAAGTCGAACTGATTCTACAGGTCGTTGAAGCGATTCTCGGTCCTGACAGGGTCAAGTCAGCTTGGCAGATGTGGCATCGTATTAAATAGAATATCTGCCAAAATGGCAGAGAATCCTTGAGTCTGGTTTTCACAAATCGGACTCTTTTTATTTGTATAATATATAGTTATGTCAATGGCCTGACTGTTGCCTACATTAATGTGGTAATCTGCCAAACTAAGGGCATATCTTGGGCGAGCATATTGATCATAATCAAATAATCAGTTTTCTGAATAAGCGACAAGTAAAACTGCATCATGCTTGTAGTTGGACTGAGGCGTTTGTTTATGCATCAACTGATTCAATACTTTGCAGAGCTCAGTTGAGCAATTGGGGCGCGCCCAAGTTCTACTCTGACGATGAGGATAAAAAGGATGGATTATTACACCAAGTATTCTTTAATCTCAGTGATCAGGGAAATGCCTGCAATCGAATGATCGGAATACCAAATGTATATGGTCCGATACTATTTAAGATGAATGCTGACTGCCTTAGCAGCTACCCTTTTATAACGATCAATCGAAAGTCGGTAACAGAGGTGCGTAGAAATAAAATCGGATTTGATCCTATCCAGTCTGCTAGCGAATTGCCAACATTGTATTCAAAGGATAATCCTCTTTTTCTAGCTGATGATGCTTCACATGCGGAATTGATAGTAGACTCTCCGCAGGTTGCTTTAAATCATATTCATTCGATAATCGTTGATCCTGTTCCAATTGGGAAATCAGAATTAAGCAGCTTTGTGAGAGACTTATTCCCTGAAACGAGAATCTATGATCGAAAATTCAAGAGTGAAGGTTCCAAGGAACTATATATCGAGTTGTGTCATCATGTAATAGAAACGGGTGGAAATGTGATTCCCAATAGAGCTACGAAGCAGATAAGAGATTACATAAAAAACTCGAAAAGAAAGCAAGCACTTAAAATCTGGGCAGAAAGGATATACAAATCAAATTATTTCGTCCTTAATGCTCAGAACATAACCTTTGGAAATTAATCTAACTAAACATAGAAACGGAGCAACAAAATGTCTAAAATCATCGGAATTGACCTCGGAACCACGAACTCATGTGTCGCAGTCGTTGAAGGCGGCGAGCCAGTCGTTATTCCGAATTCCGAAGGCGCGCGCACGACCCCCTCGGTTGTCGCGTTTTCCAAATCAGGTGAACGACTCGTCGGCGCCTCAGCCAAGCGGCAGGCCGTGACCAATCCCACAAAAACGATATATTCGATCAAGCGTTTCATGGGCCGCGCCCGCTCGGAAGTCGCCGAAGAGATGAAAATGGTTCCCTATCCCATCGTCGGTGACAGTGGCCTCGCTCGGGTTAAGATCGACGACAAGGAATATACCCCGCCGGAAATCTCGGCGATGATCCTGCAGAAGATGCGGCAGACTGCTGAAGATTATCTCGGCGAGAAGGTCACGAAAGCCGTCATCACCGTTCCCGCCTACTTCAACGACGCGCAGCGTCAAGCGACCAAGGACGCGGGCGACGTGGCGGGTCTGGAAGTCGTGCGCATCATCAACGAGCCGACAGCGGCTTCATTAGCTTACGGTATCGACAAGAAAAAAGACGAAATGATCGCGGTCTTCGACTTGGGCGGCGGCACGTTCGATATCTCCGTGCTCGAATTAGGCGACGGAGTCTTTGAAGTGAAGTCCACTAACGGCGACACG
>JAHIZR010000042.1 GCA_018814465.1 bacterium
ACTTAATCACGTCAGGCAAGGGGCTTCAGCCCCTTGTCTTCATTTAAGAGCAGTGGATAAAACCTGAAACAGGAAACCTTGATCCTTAAGCTTGTCATCCTGAAGGCCGCCTTAAAACTCATTCACATTAGAGTCATTCCATGCGGCCTGAAGGATCTCGGCCACCTGCTTTGCCCACATGTCTTATAGCTTCCAGCTGGCTGGGCTAAACTTAATCACGTCAGGCAAGGGGCTTCAGCCCCTTGTCTTCATTTAAGAGCAGTGGATAAAACCTGAAACAGGAAACCTTGATCCTTAAGCTTGTCATCCTGAAGGCCGCTACTATTCAACTTCATTGAGTGTATTCAGTACAGCGGCCTGAAGGATCTCGGCCCACCTGCTTTGCTTACATAGCTCTCTGCTACTGACAGTCTCTGACTGTCGGAAATAAAATGAGCCGGACCGGCTTCGATCACCGGCCAGGCGCAGGCCTTCCAGTATACCGTTAAACCAAAGCGTATTTTCAACTGATCTTAGGAACTAAATTCACACAATTGCATAGAAGAAGCGAGTCTCCAAGGTTCGCCGCTGTTCCCGGCTAAAACTACCGAAAACAACTCTTGCTTAAATCGGATAGATTTCGTAGATTTAAGTTTGGATTTATCTAACTTATCTTTGCTTTGTCATTGAAATAACTTAACATATGGAGTGAATCGTTCATGATCTCTAAGAAAATGCAGACCGCCCTCAATAAGCAGATTAAACTGGAAATGGACTCCGCTTATATCTATATGGCCATGTCCAACTGGTGCACCGAGCAGAACCTCAGCGGTTTTGCAAGCTGGATGATGAACCAGTACAACGAAGAGATGGCTCATGCCAAGCGGATTTATGATTTTCTGCATGATGTCGGCGCGGCCGTCGTGCTCGAGCAGATTGATAAACCGGCGTCGAAGTGGAAAGGTCCGCAGGATGTCTTTGAAGTGACCCTCGCTCACGAGCAGAAAGTCACCGCTTCCATTCACAAACTCTATGAGCTTGCGAAAACCGAGAAAGACTATCCTTCCGAAGTCATGCTGCAATGGTTTGTTAATGAGCAGGTGGAAGAAGAAGCCACCGCCACCGAGATTCTCGAACGCATCAAGATGGTCGGCGAAAAGTCCAACGGCATCTGGTGGATCGACAAGGAACTCGGCAAGCGCGGCGCTGCGAAGTAATTACAAAGCTCTATCTATGATAAAGCCCGGCACACTCGTGTCGGGCTTTTAGTATAGAATACTTTGTTAGTCTACTCCCCAATATCCTCATTCCACAGCTCCGGCTTGGCTTTGATGAAGTCCGCCATCAGTTGGATGCAGGACTCGTCGTTGACCAATTCCACCTCCACGCCGCGTGACTTCAGCAGGTCGATCTCGCCCGCGAAGTTTTTATTCTCGCCGATGACCACTTTGGGAATTCCATATAGTAAAACCGCGCCGGTACACATCGGACAGGGCGACAACGTCGTATAGAGCACGCACTCCCGGTAAACACGCGCCGGCTGCCGTTTCGCGGACTCCAGCGCATCCATCTCGGCATGCAGCACCACGCTCCCTAATTGCACCCGCTTGTTATGACCGCGTCCGATTATCTTCCCCTTGTGCACGACCACCGAGCCGATGGGAATCCCGCCCTCGCTTAGCCCTTGCTGCGCTTCCTCGTATGCCGCCTGCAGAAATTTATCCATGAACCGCCTCGCTATTTTATCAGCATGAGCTTCTGGGTTACCGTCTGTGTTTCACCATTTAGCCTTGCAAATAATATTCCGCTCGGCAAATCAGCGCAGTCAATCTTAAGATTATAGCTGCCTGCGGAACGCCTTTCATTCAGCAGAGTTCTGATCTCACGACCCGTAATATCAAACAGTGCGAGTCTGACGAATCCCGCTTGCGGCAGCGAAAACTCTATCGTCGTTGAGGGATTGAAGGGATTCGGATAAACACTCAGACTGAATTCCGCCGGCAGCTCAATAAATGAATCATCAATATCTCCGGTGCGATCCAAGAGAAAATAACCCGCTCCGTTGGATGCCTCAACCGTATCAAATCCATCGGTTGCAAATACCGACCAGTGGAATTCATGAATCTCGTCCAATGACTGATGCGGCAGATCAATGAAGGGCGCCTCGAATGTGAAAGCTGTATCTGAAAGAACGGTATCGATCGGCATCGGAACAAAATCAAACGTGGGCGAATCCAGATGAAGCAGATAGTGAATAATATCTCCGTCGAGATCTATCGACCGCGTCCAGATTAATTCCACATACTGCTGAGTTTCTCCCGCATAACTGCTGTCCACCGGCGATACTCGTTCAAACTCACCCGGCGCATGCCGTACCGGATCGGGACCGGTACGTATCAGCCAGAAATCATCGTTCTCTTCCGGATGATTCAACCGCAGCCCTCCGGTAAAGTAACTTCCATCAGAAAGCGTTTCTATCCAATAATTCCGATCGTCATCTTCCAATGATCCGTTCCGCAGGCTCCAAAGACTGTCACCGTTTGCATCAACTCGAATCAGGACGGATTCTCCGCCATTGAATTCCCGACTGAATCCCGCCAGCACAAAACCGCCATCGCGAGTTTTACAAATATCCCTGCAATCATCGTCCGCCGCACCGCCGTAAGTCCGACTCCACAGCGAATCGCCAGTAGCGTTTGTCTTCACTATCCACATATCCGCCGCCCCCGCGCCATAGGACCAAGTTGTGCCGCCGAGCATGTACCCTCCATCATCCGTCGGCTGGACGGCATTGCAGTTCTCCATAGATTCGCCGCCGTAACTATGACTCCACAGACTGTCGCCATTGGCATTAAGCTTCAGCAGCCAGTAATCGCGTTCACCTATTGCGTATGATTCTGTTGTCCCGGCCAGAATATATCCGCCGTCTTCCGTTTCAAACGCATCTGTGCAGACTTCATGACCCGGCCCGCCAAAATATTTTCCCCACAAACTGTTACCATCGGCGTTCAACTTAATAATTCCCATCTGCGCGCCGAGACTGTCGCTTGACCATTGCCCTGTCATAATCATTCCACCGTCAGACGTAGGTTCTATTCGCCCGCCCCAGTCCGCGCCTGCGCTACCGAATGTGCGACTCCAAAGACTATCGCCGTTTTCGTCGATCTTTATCAGCAGCCAATCCCGTGCTCCGACTCCATAGGACATCGTTCTCCCTGACAACCAATAGTTGCCGTCTTGAGCCGGGATGATTGAATTGCCCACATCCTCCTCGCTACCTCCATAGGTTCTTGTCCAGAGTGTGTCTCCATTTTCATCCAACCGCAGCAGCCACATATCCCGGAATCCCGCACCGAAAGATTCCGTATAACCCGTCACAAAAAACCCGCCGTCTTGTAGTGGAAGCGCGCCTAAAGACCGATCAAATTCCAGCCCGCCGTACACTCTCGTCCAGAGTGTATCGGGTTGAGCAAGGACAACAGAAATCAGCAGTCCGCAGCCAAGAACCATTAAAAGTGCTTTCATTGTTCCTCACTATCTGTATTAGCGAAGCAAGAGTAATTTCTGAGTCGCTCGAATATCGCCGCATTGCAGTTCTGCCAGATAAACTCCCGAAGCACAATCCGGGCAGGACCAATTCAATTGATAGCCGCCGGCAGGCATCAAACGGTTCACGAGTTCCGCTCTCTGCCTGCCCAGCAGATCGTACACAACCAGTTTTCCCCATCCTGCCTGCGGCAGCGAAAACTCTATCGTCGTTGAGGGGTTGAATGGATTGGGATAAACACTTAATCCAAATTCCGCAGGCAGAGCGATTGTCTCTTCAATGGCATCGATGATGTCCATAAAGAAAAGACCTTCGCCATTCGACGCCGCGACGGTATCGCCGTTCGCCGTCGCATGAACCGTCCAATGAAATTCAAAGACTTCATCCAAAGGCTCGTTCGAAACCGGGATAGGAATGTCGACGCGCAGCGAGGTATCCGCCGTCGTGGCGTCAAACTCAGTGAAGTCCGCATAGTCAGATTCGATATGCAGCGGATAGGTTACATCGTCTCCGTCGGGATCGATTGAAGCCGTCCAACTGAAGTCGACATAGGGGACCGTGCCGAACAGACTGCTGTCCTCGGGCAGCACCCGCTCGAACGGCTGAGGCGGAGCGCCCTCGACAAACCGCATTACGATAATATCCTGCTCAAGCTCTCCGGCAACAATAAAAGAGCCGTCGGAAAGCAGCTTTATTCCCCTGACAGTCAACTCTGCCGAATCCTCCTCGGCATGTGTCCAGAGAACATTGCCGGCAGCATCCAGCCGTGCCAGCAATAAGCCCGCCGGCCCTGTGAAGTCATACGGTGTGTCTCCGGCTACGATAAAGCCGCCGTCGGGAGTTTCGCAGATCGCATGCGCGGATTCATTTCGATGCTCCCGTCCGCAGGTTTGTGCCCAAAGTGTGTTACCCAGAGAGTCTACGCGGACGATCAGCATCTCTACCCAGCGCGGATCAGGTTGCGGATAAGGATAAAAATAGCCCACGACAGCATAGCCTCCATCTGTGGTTTCTGTTGCGGCAAATCCTTTGCTCCTGCCCGTACCGCCGCTCAAACCTCTTACCCACAGCGAATCACCCTCGCTGTTGATTCTGGCTGTCATCATATTCACTCCGTCCGGATACTCCGGACCATAGGTATACGTTCAGCCGGTCCCCAGAAATCCGCTGTCGGACGTCGCAATCATTCCGAAAAAGCAATCGTAAGGCTCTCCCGCGTCGAACAAACTGAGCCACAGCTCTTGCCCGCAGCTGTCGTATTTCGCGATGACCGCTGCCATCTGGTTTGAACCGACGCGAACGTAATTCCCGTCGGAGGCTATGACCATATCGCTGCGCTCCATCCAAGCCGGACATGTAAACGCGCGCGTCCAAAGCGTATCGCCGCTATCGTCGAAACAGACCGCGCTCCATGGCGAGGCCGCGTGATAGTTGCCCTCCGGCGTGACGATGATATCCCATGCGGATTCCAAACTGTCCGTCCCGAATGTGCGCGTCCAGATCGTATCGCCTTCGATATTCATCCGAATTACATATGCGTCTCCGCCGCCCGCACCAGTGCTGCTGGTGTACCCTGCTAACAGCAGTTCACTATTCTCTGTTACCAACATGCTGTGACATGATTCGCTGCCTTCACCACCGAACACCCGGCACCAGACAAGTTCCGGCACTGCCTCCGTGCTGGAAACCGCCGCCGCAAGGACAATTATCGTCAGAAGAGCTTTCTGCATGGTATCCTCATCCTACGATTATTGAATTATAGGTATTTTACGCCCCCCTTATCGAAAAGTCAACGACAATAGCGCTGCTAATGAAAAAAGCTCTAATAGAACGCGGACGTATCTGAAACACTTGACTTTTTGCTTTTTTTGACTTAAATAAAAACTATGGACTTAGTACTGCCTTTCGGCCTCGCCCTGCTGGGCATATCGGGACTGCTGGCCTTGCTTTGTTTCGGCATAGCGTTTCTGCTGCGCCGCAGAATAAAAACGGCCGCGAAAGTCCTAAACCTGATCGGCGGCTTGGCTCTCATCGGCGTCCTTTACTTGGGATCAAGCTTCCTCGCAGGCGATCCCGAAATGAGTCTGAAGAAAAAGGTCTGGCCCGTCTTTCGGCTCGCTGCACTGCCGATTTTCGACAACATCGCACATGAATCTCACAGCAATGGTCACCACATGCTTGGCCTTACCGCTGGCATCGCCGGGCTGAATGAGGCTTCGATCGAGGAGTACAAGCTCGCTCTGCTTGACTCCACCTCGGTCGACAGGATGGCAGTTCTCAGCTCAATGGGGGACACCTATATGCTGATGAATCGAAATGAAGAAGCAGTTAATTGTTATGACAACATGCTGCAATCTCGTCGAGACCATCAATACGTCTGGAACTATCGCGGCATGTGCCTGGCCAAGCTGGGCAGATTTAATGAGGCTGTTGTCAGTTTCGACAGTGCCTTCTTCTATGGACCGGAAATGTTCGATACTCCAATTATTTCTGACTACGACAGCGCAAGAATCACCCGCCCCAATGCACATCGCGCCTGGAGTCTCGCGGCGAAAACACTGTTTGTTGATAAACAGTTCGACCGAGCGATCATCTGCTTCGACAGCGCGCTGACTTACCCCGGTGATTGCGCGAATTCCTGGTACTTTCGGGGATTATCGTTGTCCGAACTGGGAGAAGATGAAGCCGCTCTGAGTTGTTACGACAGCGCACTGGCAATTGCAACTCCGGCACGCGAGAACTGGCTCACTATTAAGCTCTGGCAAGAACGAGGAGGTGCATTGTATGGAAAAGGTCTCTATGAAGAAGCCATCGCCTCCTTCGATAGTGTATTATCTTATCAGCCTGATGATTCATCAACTATTGAAATGAAAAAGCGAATCGAAAACGTTAAAGCTGAAAGTCCTCAAAACACGAAAATATCTCCTGAATAGCTTTTTTATTCACATAGTAATATTAGAGCCCACAACCTGAAGGTCGTGGGCTCTTTATCTCAGTCTTAGATTGCGTTAACTACGATTCCGGCAACTCGTCGAGTGCCTGCTGCACCTGCTTCCGGTAAGTTTGAAACGCTTCCCGCCCTTGCTCGGTCAGTGACAGCAGTGTTCGCGGCACTCGCTTTACGAATTTCTTTTCAACAGTGATGTAACCCGCCGCTTCGAGTTTGCTTAGATGAGCCGAGAGGTTCCCTCGCGTCAATCCGGTTTGCCTGACCAGAAACACGAAATCCGCCGCCTTCACGACAAACAGCGCCGCCATAATCCCCAGCCGCGCGGGCGCATGAATGATAGGATCAACCTCGGCCAGATGCCGGCTCGCATTCAGGAATTCTTCGCTCATTTAGCTCTCTTGTGGTATAACCGGATGAGAAGAAAGAAATCGCATCAGCTTCGGCAAGCCTACCGCCAGACAGAGCAGACCGGTCAATATCAGCGCGTAACCACTGGAAAAATCCCACCAGTATGACGACAAAATAAAAATGAAATTCGCGACTGCGATCA
>JAHIZR010000393.1 GCA_018814465.1 bacterium
CACAATCTGGAATGACAGCATTTCAAGGAATTAATAATCTTTTTCGTGGCATTTTTGGAAAAAACAAAATAGATTACGGCCCGACATCGAAGCAAACAATCACTCAAAACATTCCATTTGTTGGAGATATAGCTGGGGCTGTAACAGACGCTGCTCAAGATATTTCAAGTTCAATGCTTGAGCCAACTACACCAACATTGTACCTCCCCTTATTTTCCCACAATATCCTTAGGTTCAAGCGTGCTCGTTGAGCAAGACGTTCCAAGTCTATTGATATAGACGGACCTGTAACACCGATACCCACGGAAAGGCTTTTTTCGCCTTCGCTCATATACTTTTCCTTCATATCTTTCTATTTAGATCATTTAATGATCATAAGTCTCGACCGGGGAGAATGCGCCTAAACACTAAATTGCGTTTCTGTCCCCCCGGCCCAAATCCCCCACCTCTTCCCCTTCACTTATTCATCGCAGTCGCGGTGGTGGTGTAGTTTCATGCAATTGGGTTTACTTAATCACTATCATCTTTTTCGTGTCAGCGAAAGATCCCGCCTGTAGTTTGTAAAAATACACTCCCGACGGCAGTTTCTCCGAGTCAAAATCGACTTGATGTTGCCCGGCTCTCATCTCGCGATCGACAAGCCTGTGAACTTCCCTTCCTGTAATATCAAATACGGTGAGTCTTACAAACGTATTATCAGACAACTCGAATTGAAATGCTGTCGTGGAATTATATGGATTGGGATAGTTCTGATGCAGTTTGGTTCGGTCCGGAAAATCTATGAGACTTTCGTCCAGGTCTCGTCCCGGCAAGTTTGTTGCGCCCGGAGACGGATCATCAAAATCGAACCAGTCTCTGCCTCCATCAGGCATCCGCCCGTAAGAATGATTCGACTCTTGAGGCCCGAATTCGACTTGATCGATAATGGTTGCCGCATCTCGGTTGGTGAGAATAACTTGCTCTCCATCCCCGGATAGCTTGAAAGCCGAGTGAAATGAACCCTCTTCGGGCTCTTCGTCACACCACACCAATAAGTACCTCTGCGCCCCTAATATCGTGTCAGGAAAAATCCATTTCAGCGGCCGCTCGAAGTCGTCGCTCAAATATAATCCCGTCAATTCGACTGCATAACTCGCCGGATTGTAGATCTCGATCCAGTCGTCATAATCTCCGCAGTTATCCCCTATCGTACTGCTGTTCACGGCTTGGAGCTCGTTAATCACAAGGACTGCCGGATCAGCCGGCGGAGCGTTGGATGATCCCGGCGTCGGTTCGGCACAATCAATCCACTCGCCCGAAGCATCCGTCATTCTCGACCAGGATCGATCTGCATTCAATGCCGGCACAACGACAGAATCCGACAGCGTCCCATGATTGCCTGTTAACCATAGTATCCCTCCTTCACTGCTCGCGCGAAACGCCGCATGATTGGCCCCCTCTTCAGCTTCACCGTCGAGCCATAGAAGTGTGAAACCATCGGCTGGAACTACGATGTCATCGGTCAAGCTCCAACTGTTCTCGCCGAAATGCAGCGTGAATCCGCTCAGATCAAGTTCAACGGGCGAGATGTTCATAATCTCAATCCATGGATCAAAATCGCCGGACTCGTCCGCTATCGTCGACACATTCACAAGCATGGCTTCATTCAGGCGGAACTCCGGCCCCCTGCCCGGATCTTCGATAAAGCCTTGTATCTCTCCCTGCAAAAACGGCACGCGTGTGTTTACAAAATTGTTAAGATTATCAAGTCCCTGAAACAGCACATCGTATCTCTCGAAGCCATCCTTGTACACGTCCCGCTGTGCTTCATAGAATATCTCCTCGTGGACCTCTTGAATAAGCGCAGTGGCCGCTTCAATCGAGAAATCATCTGCCAGAAATCTCTCGAGCTTCTTGCAGTAAGCATACTGAAACAAAGGCTCGGCCAATACACGTTCAACTAATCTATGTCTGTTTCCATCTATCGGCGAAGGAACTCCTTCAGCATACAAATTTATCGGGGAATCTGGATCGTAAAACGTTGCATTATTATCCCACGGAATGAAATACCATTGACCGTCCGCCGGATTGTTATAAAGGAAATAGTTGTGCCCCCCGAAATCGATCTCTGACATGGCGATAATTCCCGTGTACATATCCAGAAGCTGGTCGACATTGAAATAATCGCCCGCTTCCTGTTTGAATTCCATCGGGGTCGCCGCGTCTATCCAGTCAATAAACTCGATAATATCCGACCAATCGGAATCGGAGTTATTTTCCTTTGGATAATTAAGCATGTATTCTTCATAGGACGGCAATACATACAATCCCGATTCTCCCTGATAAAGATTGCCGGCGGTGGACAATCCTCTTGCTTCAAGGTAGGTATTGCCGACATCCTCCGTTTCCAAATACACTCCCTTGAATTTACCGTTAATTTCAAGATGAACGTTCCGGGAAGCGGGATTCATCTCTGTCAGCCTATCAAAGATCAAGCGCGCGACCCTGCTCCTAAGCATTGACCTGTCGCTCATTTCGGACGCGAGACAGAACCGATCTCGGCCATCAAACTGCTCACCATCGGGCAATTTGAGCTTGTAGTTCTTCTTGGGCATATATCTCGTAAAGCCGCCTCTGTACCTGATGAAGCCGTCCAGAAATTCTCCCCTTCCGAATTTCAACTCTGCGTCCACGTAATCATTGTCCCACCATCTGGCATTAAGCTCATACAGATTTTCCGGACTTATGACAATCTGGATTCGCGTCAATTCCGTACAGCAATTTGAAACCGGTATTGCACTGAGTATCTCGGTCGGTTCTGATTCGTTGCCCCAGAAATCCACTGCCGTCACCCGGTATTCATACTTGCTCCCATAGGTCACATCGTAATCGAGATAACGATAAAGCGGATAAAAATCCTCGGTTACTTGTTCCCAGCATTTATCCAGTGATCTGCGATAAACCCGGTATCCCGCGAGATCATTCTCCAGTGAATAATCCCAGAATAGGATATTCATCGAAAAGCCGCCGATAGTCTCAAATCCGGACAGGGCCGGCGGTGGTATACTATCCTCTTCTACCGCATGCACCGCGATCGCTGAGCACAAGGCATCGCCGATCTCGGCCCCGAAATCTATATCAAGCTGGCCATCATTGATGTCAGCTAAAGCACGAATCGGCCAGGCATAAGATCGCCCCGCTTTTTCGCATAGATCCAGATTCTGAATCACGAATTCATCTTCGATCCGAATCGACATTGAAAGAAACCCGGGACCATGGTTAACGATATCCGCCAACATCAGCTTGACCGCGTAGAGCCCGGTTGGCAGATCTATCTGATAGGAGAAGTTGTCTCTTCGCGCGAGTCTGTAAAGTCGCTCCATATCTTCTCCTCCCCCAATCAACTCGTATGTATTGTCGTCAGGGGCTACTCCTCC
>JAHIZR010000043.1 GCA_018814465.1 bacterium
CGCTCCAGATCATTCGAATCAAGTATGCGCTCCTGAACTTTCTGGCCCTCGCGAAAGACATGGCACTGCCTCAGAACCTGATCCATCAAGGTTGTCTTGCCGTGATCGACATGCGCGATAATGGCGACGTTTCGGATATTTATCTTCATTACTGTCTGTTTTACAGAGTCTCCGTCTTAGCTATGGCTTTCAAGTGCGGAAAGATACGGGCATTTTTGCATGAAAGCAAGTCGGCGCGGATCGGAACAAGGCCTATGTATATTCAGTAGAAAGTGCTATATTTATCGATTCGTTGTCCCAGTTAGTGAGATTACTGCACAAAGAATGTTCTTAATAGATTGAAATGGTGTAAATTAGACTAAATGACAGAACAGAAAAGACTCCAGCGCGCGGCGTTGATTGTAGCCGCCATGAGTTCATTCCTCGGACCGTTTATGGGATCCTCCGTCAATGTCGCGCTTCCCTCGATTGGCAGCGAGTTCGGCTTGGGTGTCATTCAACTGGGCTGGGTGAATACCGCTTTTCTGCTGGCCGCAGCAAGTTTTGTCATCTCCTTCGGTCGACTCGGCGATCTCTTCGGCCGTAAGCGTATTTACACGATGGGGATCATCCTCTTTACGATCTCCTCGGTCATACTCGCCGCCGCCGGAAACGGAACCGTACTGATTACGATGCGCGTCTTTCAGGGATTCGGTTCGGCTATGATCTTCGCCACGGGCTTACCGATTCTGATGTCCGTCTATCCCTCCGGCGAACGCGGCAAAGCGCTGGGCATTACCGTCGCCGCCGTCTATCTGGGACTTTCCGTCGGTCCCTTCATTGGCGGACTGATTACACAGCAGCTCGGCTGGCGTTTTGTCTTTTGGATGAATCTGCCCGCCGGATTGATCCTGCTGACCGTCCTGCTCACGATGCTGAAAGGCGAATGGGCGGAAGCGAAAGGCGAAGCGTTCGACTTGCGCGGCTCAATCATTCTCGCCGCCGCGCTGACCGGCTCGATGTACGGCTTTTCCGTCCTGCCGTCACTCATCGGGGCGCTGGCCATCGCGGCGGGACTCATCTGCTTCGTTATCTTTGTGAAATATGAGCTGCGGGTCCCGCACCCTGTGGTGAATATCTCATTATTCAGAGATAATCCTGTTTTCGCTTTCTCCAACTTAGCAGCACTGATAAATTACGCGGCAACCTTCGCGGTGAGTTTCCTGCTGAGTATCTACCTACAGCGCGTTAAAGGTTTCTCGCCGCAAACAGCAGGATTGATCTTAGTTGCGCAGCCCATCGCGCAGATGCTGCTCTCGCCCGCCGCCGGGAGGCTCTCGGATAAAATCGAACCGCGCACCCTCGCCTCGCTCGGCATGGGAATCAGTCTGGTGGGTTTGGCGCTGCTGGTGCCATTACGCGCGGCTTCTCCCATCGGCTATGTTTTAGCCTGCCTGATTGTCTTGGGAATCGGCTTCGGACTTTTCTCTTCTCCCAACACCAATGCGGTCATGAGTTCGGTGGAACGCAAGTCGCTCGGGATCGCCGGAGCCATGGTCAGCACGATGCGGCAGATCGGGATGATGTTCTCGATGGGCGTGGTCATGATGGTGATGTCGCTCATCGTCGGCAACTCGGAGATTACACCTTCGGATCAGGCGAATTTCCTGTGGAGCATGCGGCTCGCTTTCATGATCTTCGCCGCGATGTGCTGCGGCGGCATCTTCGCTTCCCTCGCGCGCGGCAAGCTGAAGCGCTGAATGCTGCTAAGATACTTCCTTGTACTGAAACAGAGGCTCTCGCCTCTGTTTCATTTATTACTATCTCGCTTGCTGATTATTTCAGCAAGGTGATGCGGCTGACGGATTGCATGTTATCGGCGCGAAGCTGCAAGAAATATGTGCCCGAAGCCCAATTGTCTCCTTTTACGTCGAGTTCGTGCGTGCCGGCGTACATCGTATCGTCCAGCAGCACTCCGATGGTGCGACCCTTAATGTCGTAGGCAGTCACGTTCACCCGCATCGGATTCGTCAGACTGAATTTTAAAGTCGTGGTCGAGTTGAAAGGATTGGGATAACAGGGATAGACTTGATAGTCGAAGACCTGTTCGCGCTCCACCGCGCTTTCCGAGGGGACCGCTATGAAATCGACTGTGTTGCGGTTGAAGTTCACGACTTGCAGAATCGTCTCATCATGATTAAAGGAGATATCCGCAGGGGCGTCGTGACCGCTGGAAAAGACTTCCAGTGTCGTCAAATCCGCATCATAGCGATGGACTGAGTTGGTCTGCCAGGAAGAGAAGTAGATTCTGCCCTGCGCATCCATTACGATGCCATCCAATCCGTCCAGA
>JAHIZR010000394.1 GCA_018814465.1 bacterium
TCGAGCACGGCGGGAATGTCGTCGGCGTGCTGGCGCATAACTTGGCGCGGGAAGCAGTCGCTCCGGAAAGCCGTGAGTTTTTGCAAGACGGCAGACTTGTGCTGTTGACGCCGGTCTCGCCGGAAGCGCCCTTTCACGCGGGCTACGCGATGGCGCGCAATAAATATATTTACACGTTGGCGGACTATGCGGTCGTGGTCAGTTCGGATTACGGCAGCGGCGGCACGTGGAGCGGCGCGCAGGAAAACCTGAAGCATGCGTGGTGTCCGCTGTTTGTGCGCGACGGCGATGGTTTGCCTGAAGGCAACAGCCGACTGATGAAGCGCGGCGCGGTCCCGATGCAACGCTCCGTGCTGGAATCAGGCGCGGATCTGCTGGTTTGGTTTGAGAGTAATTCGCCTGCAATAAACACGAATGAACAAGGCTCGCTCTTCAGCGGCGGCAATGAACAGTAACAGCACCTTATCGGAGCACTCGCTCTCTTCATTTAGAATTTGGCTGTTGGCTTCGCGACCGAAGACGCTGGTGGCGGCGTTAATGCCGGTGGTAATCGGCGCGGCGCTGGCTTCCAAGACAGCGGAAATCGATGTAACGATTCTGCTCTGCATTTTCGCGTCGGCGATTTGTATTCAGATCGGCACGAATCTGGCCAATGACTACAGCGATTTTCGTTCGGGCGCGGATACAAAGGAACGACTGGGACCAATGCGGATAACGCAGGCGGGACTGGTGCGACCGGAAGTCGTGAGACGCGCCGCGCTGCTCGTTTTCGCGGCGGCAATACTGTTTGGATTGCCGTTGATTGCGCGCGGCGGCTGGCCGATTCTTGCGATTGGATTACTGAGCATTCTGAGCGGCTGGTGCTATACGGGCGGCCCCTATCCGCTTGGTTACAACGGCTTGGGCGAACTGTTTGTCTTCCTCTTTTTCGGACTCGCCGCCGTCGCCGGGACGGCGTTTCTGCTGACCGGAGCATGGACGATTGAGAGTCTGCTGTTAGGATTTTCGCCGGGCATGCTGGCTTCGGCGCTGCTGGCGGTGAATAATACGCGCGATATTGACACGGACAGAATAGCCGGCAAGCGTACGCTCGCCGCGAAGTTCGGGAGATTATTCGGACAATTCGAATATACGCTCCTCCTGTTGATTCCGCTGATTATTCCCTGCTACTTCCTGTTCGCGCTCGATTATTCCTTTTGGATTCTCCTGCCGCTGTTCTCGATTCCGTTTATGGTTCGGCCGCTGAAGCTCATCTTCACGAAAAAGGACGGTCTGTCGCTGAATCTTGCCTTAGGCGATACGGCTAAGCTGAATTTGATTTTCGGTTTTCTGCTTTCCCTTGGACTGGTATTATGAGAGTAAAGTATTTCACGTATTGTGAGTACCGCATTCCCTTCCGCACACCGCTAAGAACCGCCCGCGGCAATCTGACAACCCGGCGCGGTTTTTTAGTTGCGGCGCATGGAAGAAACGGCGAGGTCGGTGTCGGCGAGGTCGCGACCCTGCCCGAGTTCGGCACGGAAGGCTATCATGAAGCTCATCAGCGGCTTGATGAGTTAGCGCGCTTCTTTGCCGATCAGGAGATTCCCGATTTATATACGGAATTTCCGCAATGGCATGGCTCGGCCCGGCTCGATTCCGAAAGACAACCGGCGACGACCTACGGCGTGGATTGCGCACTGAGGGGACTGCAGCGGGCGCTTGCACAGCCGGGGTTGCCCAAGAGCGCGGCTGCCGTGGACATGACAACGCCGTTTCTTGTGAACAGTCTGATCACAGGCGAGAGCGCCGATCAGCTTGTCACATCGGCGCGGCAGCGTTGGGAAGTCGGCTTTCAAACCTTGAAGCTGAAGGTCGGAGTGCTGCCCGAGGAAGAGGAAATTCGCGCCCTGCGGCTGATTCGCATGACCTTGCCTGAAGCCAAGATTCGTCTCGACGCAAACTGTGCTTGGCCGGCTGAGCAGGCGATTGATTTCTGCCAACAAATAGAATCCGTCTCCATCGAGTACATCGAGGATCCGGTTTATTCATGGAATCTCGAAGCGCTGGCTCAGTTTCGCGAAGCATGTTCGATTCCGGTGGCGATTGACGAATTCTTCCAGCCGCCCACATACTTGCGGCGCTTCAGCCGCTGGAACCTCTTCGATCTTTTAGTGCTGAAGCCGGTTCGACAAGGAGCGATTTACTGGACGGACATGATTCAGCAGGCGGCGCGCGATAATGGAGTTCGGGTTGTGTATACGACGATGTTCGATACCAGCCTTGGACTTGCCTGTACATTGAATTTAATGAAGGAACTTGCCGACCATGGTATCGCGCATGGGCTGGACACGTCCAGACTGCTGGCTTCCGACACGCTGCTTCATCATCTGCTTCCCGATCATGGCAAGCTGCGCGTATTGGATGCGGCCTCGTTACCGAGTTTGGTGCGGGAACCCTATCGAAGAGCGCTGGGATTACCGGCATGACATGGTCTGAATTCAGAGCAATGCTTCAGGGAAGCAAAGGATGCTTGATCGACAGTCAGCGCAGACTGTCTTTCCGCGAGCTTGCAGCAGAAGCGGACGCGTTCGGCGAGTCGATAGAAAA
>JAHIZR010000395.1 GCA_018814465.1 bacterium
TACCATAAATAACAGCTTAATGCGAGATTATTGACCTTGACATTTAGGGATGGTTAGCTTATATTTAAAAGATGAGAAAAACGGAGTTTTAAGTGTCAGATAACATGCATGTTACAGAAGAACAGATACTTGAAAAACTTAAAACAATCAAGTATCCCGGTCTTTCCAGAGATATTGTTTCCTTTGGCCTGATTAAAGGTATCGAGATCGCGGATGACGCGGCAACCATTAAAGTCACGGTAAATACCCGTGATGAAGAGATCCCCACGCAAATTGAGGAGCTCGTTGCTGAAGCTGTCAAACAGATGGGGGGATTGAAAGAAGTTCGTGTCGAAATGACTTGGACACAGCCGCAAGCCGCACAACCACACGGACATCAGCAGCAAGCGCCCGACCCGATCGAGCTTGATGTTAAATTCAAGATCGCGGTCGCTTCCGGAAAAGGCGGAGTCGGCAAAAGTACCGTGGCTGCCGGTCTGGCGATGATGCTGCACAAACAGGGGATGAAGGTCGGTCTGGTGGACTTTGATGTTTATGGCCCCAGTATTCCCACTCTATTTGGTATCCACGACCGTCCGCTCGTCAAGAACAACCGAATTATCCCGATCGAGCATAAAGGCATCAAGCTGATGTCGATGGGTTTCTTGGTTGAGCAGGGGACTCCGATGATTTGGCGCGGACCGATGGTCCATCAGGCTGTTGAGCAGTTCCTGCGCGATGTCGAATGGGGCGGACTGGATATACTTGTCGTTGACTTGCCTCCGGGTACAGGCGACGCGCAAATGACACTGTCACAAAAAATCAAGCTGGATGGTGCGGTGATCGTTTCTACTCCGCAGAATCTTGCTTTGATTGACGCCCGTAAGGGAGTTGCCATGTTCCAGAAGATGGATGTCCCGATTCTCGGAATCGTTGAAAACATGTCCGGCTTTTTCTGCCCGAACTGCAATCACGAAACCCACATCTTCGGTCATGGCGGCGCCGCCGCTGAAGCTAAAAAACTCGGAGTTCCTTTACTGGCATCGCTTCCGCTTGTGCCGGAGCTCGTGCAAGCTTCCGATGACGGACACCCACTCGATACAATTGAATCCAACGAAAGGCTTGCGGTCGCCTACACGAACATGACCAATGCGGTTCTGAATCGTATGACCGTCGCTGTCGAACCAAAGTAGCTCTGCAAATGACCATAGAAGAAAAAGTATTCGAAGCACTGACCAATGTTATTGATCCGGAACTCGGGCTTCCGATCACGGATATGGGACTGGTCTATGATGTTAAGGTTAATGATAAGCAAGCCTTCATTAAAGTTACTCTGACGACAATGGGCTGCCCGCTGGCCGGTGCGATTACCGAGCAGGCTCGCGAAGCCGCTGAAGCACTCGATGAGATTGAATCCGCTTCCGTTGAACTTGTCTGGGATCCGCCGTGGTCCGTCGAGATGATGTCCGATGAAGCGCGCATGCGGCTTGGTATGCTGTAATACCCGGTTTCTGCCCGACTGCATGTCCCTGCGAAGCCGAAAATAAATCCCCCCTCATCCCTTTAACTTTGGGTCCTGTGAGATCCGGAAGGGAATTATGCGAAATTCAACAAGATTACAAGAGTCCATCCCGCATGGTAAGGGTGGACTCTTTTTTATATTGACGATAGACGAAGCATAAAGGAACCTATGGACGTTAGAATTAAAGTTACCCTTGCCGATGAAGCCGGATTCTCGCGAACGATTACCCGCATCGCCCACGAAATCATCGAGCGGAATCGCGGCACGGCCCGCCTCGGTCTGGTCGGCATTCAGACGCGCGGGATCTTCGTCGCCGAACGACTGGCGCGAAAGATCAAAGAGATCGAAGGTCGTGAAGTCCCGGTCGGTGTACTGGATTCCACCATGTACCGCGATGACTACCGCACGTCGGGAAGTCAACCCTCTGTTCGCGTGACCGATATTCCCTTTGACCTGTTCGATGTCAATGTCGTGCTCGTCGACGACGTATTGTATACCGGACGAACCGTGCGCGCCGCTCTGGATGCGATCATGGACATCGGCCGGCCCAAACGCATTCAACTCGCTGTCATGGTTGATAGAGGCCACCGGGAAATGCCGATCAAACCCGACTATGTGGGCAAAAACGTTCCCACCAGCGTCAACGAAGAAGTCCGCGTCAAAATGACTGAAATCGATGATGAAGACGCGATTCATCTGGTGGAGGTTGCCGACTCATGAGCCTCTTATCACAGGAGCATATGCTCGGCCTGAACGGATATTCCGAACAGGATCTAATAACGATTCTCGATACCGCCGAAAGAATGCGCGAAATCCTGAATCGTCCCGTTAAAAAAGTGCCCACCCTGCGCGGCCTCACCGTCGTAAACCTGTTCTTCGAAAACTCGACCCGCACTCGTACCAGTTTCGAACTCGCCGAAAAGAGACTCTCTGCCGATACCCTGAACTTCTCCGCATCAGGCAGCGCCGTCTCGAAAGGCGAAACCTTGCTCGATACTGCGCGCAATATCGAAGCCATGAAAGTCGATGTAGTAGTCATTCGCCACAAGTCGCCCGGCAGTCCGCATTTTCTCTCGCGTCACCTCGACTCGATTATTATCAATGCCGGTGACGGGCGACATGAACATCCCACACAAGCGCTGCTGGATATGCTTACCCTCCGCGATAAATTCGGCAGTCTGAAAGGACTGCGTGTCTGCCTCGTCGGAGATATTTCCCATTCGCGAGTCGCTCTGTCTAACATCATCGGTCTCAAAACACTGGGCGCTTCCGTGCTGCTCTGTGGTCCCGCAACCTTAATTCCTCGTCATATCGAGCGTTTCGGCGTCGAAATTACGCACAACCTCGATGAAGCTATTCAAAACTCCGATGCCCTGAACATCCTGCGCATTCAGCTCGAAAGGCAGTCAACAGGACTCTTTCCGTCCCTGCGAGAATATCACAAGTACTTCGGAGTCAACCGCCAACGCCTGGACAAAGCTGCGTCTCCATTGACAATTCTGCATCCCGGACCCATGAACCGAGGCGTCGAAATCACCTCCGATGTCGCCGACAGCGACCACTCCGTAATCCTGCGACAAGTTACAAACGGTGTCGCTGTCAGAATGGCGGCTCTGTATCTACTGGCCGGCGGTCGCGCTCCTTCTCCTGAATCCAAACCCGAATAGCAATATGATTAACAAATACTCAAGATTCGATCTTCCCGGCCAGGCGGAAAACCTCTTCCTGACCGGGGCACGAGTGATTGATCCCCGCCAAGGTATCGATCAGACTCTGAACCTGCATATTCAGAATGGAAATTTGAATGTGGGTGTTGACAATGTGCCTGAAGGTGCGGATATTATTGACCTGAAGGGACATTGGATTACTCCCGGCTGGTTCGATTTGCACGTACACTTTCGTGAGCCGGGAAAAGAAGTTGCTGAAACCATCGCTTCCGGATGTCAGGCGGCCATGAACGGCGGCTTTACGGGGGTGGCCTGTATGCCCAATACCAATCCGCCCCTCGATGATGCCGCTTCCGTCAAATGGGTGCTGAGTCAGGGCAAGAAATTTCCTGTTGAAATCAACGTGATTGCCGCCGCCACGAAAGGCCGCAAGGGACAGGAGCTGGTCGAAATGTCCGAAATCGTCGAGGCAGGTGTGCGGGCTTTCTCCGATGACGGTTCACCGATTCATAATTCCGCCGTCTTAAGACACTCGATGGAATATGCCAATATGCTCGGGGCCAGGATTTTCGAACACGCCGAAGATCCTGACTTGGCCGCCGACGGCTCCATGAATGAGGGGGAATGGTCAACCCGCTTGGGAGTCGCCGGAATCCCTTCAATTGCCGAGTCTATTGATGTCATTCGCTGTATCGAAATCGCTGAGTTCACTGGCGCCGCTGTCCATATCTGCCATGTCTCGACTCGCGAATCGGTTGAATGGATCCGCTGGGCAAAACAGAGGAAGCTCCGGGTTACCGCCGAAGTCTGCCCGCATCATCTCCTGCTCACCGAGGAAGCCTGCAAGGATTTCGACACAAACTTTAAAATGAATCCCCCGCTGCGCATGGAAGAAGACCGGAAAGCCTGCTGGGATGCGTTTCTGGATGGCACGCTGGATGTCTATTGCACCGATCATGCCCCGCATTCATGGGAAGACAAAACCCAGGAATTCGATGTTGCCCCGTTCGGAGTTGTCGGACTGGAAACAGCGCTCGGGCTGGCTTTCACTCATTTCTTGTCGCAAGGAATGTCGCTTGAAAAACTGCTCGACCGCGTTGTCTATGCCCCGCGTGAAATTCTTTCTCTGCCCGCGCCTGAAATCACGACCGGCAGCTTGGCTAACCTCACGATCATCGAGCCGGAAGCCCGCTATAAAGTGAATCCTGATGAATTCAGATCATATTCGCGCAACACCCCCTTCAAAAACTGGGAACTCCAAGGGCGTGCGAAAGGCGTTATTAATCGCGGTTTTGCCCTCATTAAAGGGAACTAAAATACTCCAT
The DNA here is from genome assembly GCA_018814465.1 of bacterium. Classification (GTDB taxonomy): domain Bacteria; phylum Electryoneota; class RPQS01; order RPQS01; family RPQS01; genus JAHIZR01. The sequence continues at coordinate 4,494 of JAHIZR010000395.1, forward strand.
ATTCGTTCAATATTCAGCAAATTGCTGTCTGTCTATTATCACTTACAAGGAAGGAAAATCCATGAAATCGAAGCACTTTGTGTTTGTACTCTCGTCCCTGATCGTACTAAGTACGATATCAACGCTTTTTGTCGGATGCGAAAAGCGGGAGGTCCCGGAGGGAACTCTACTCTCAGTTTTCTATTCATCCGATGTGCGCGGCAAGCTGGAAGGCTGCGGCTGCAAACGAAATGGCGGCGGCATCACGAAACGAGCCGCGAAACTTGCGGCCGCTCATCAGGAAGATCCGCAGATTATTTATTGCGATGCCGGCAATTTCCTGACCGGACAACCCTATTCCGAGAGCTCCGAAGGCATGGTGATGGTCAAAGCCTATAATCACATGGGCACGAATGTCGTCAATGTCTCGGAACGGGAACTCGCGCTGGGCTACGACGCCTTTAAAAAGGCTAAAGCCAATTCTGATTTCGACTACGTTTCCGCTAATGTCAAGTTCAACGGCTCTTCCGTTGCCGATGACTATGTCATCAAGAAGTTTAAAGATGCGAAAGTTGCTTTTGTCGGACTCTGCGGAACCAAGGAAATCATGCGTTATGACAGCACCCACTTGCCTGCGGGAATCGAGATTGTGGATCCGATGGTTGCTGCCCGCAATGTGCTCCCCTCGCTGGCAAATAAAGCCGATGTGGTGATTGTACTCTCTACCTGTGGCGACGAAACTGATTCGCTGCTTGCCGATCATTTCGAATTCGTCAACCTGATCATCGGAGGACGATCCTTCCGCGCGAATGAAGACAAGCCTTGGATCGTCGGCGATACTCGCATCGTTCGCGCCAACCGCGACGGCAAGACACTGGGCCGCATGGATTTGGTCTTCGGTCCTGAAGGCAAGATTAAAACCTATAGTCCTTCCAAAGTCACGATGGAAACAAGCGATCCGTCCGATGAATCGATGCTCGCGCTTGTGCGACAATACCTCCCTGATTTCGTGGATAATCCCAAGGATGGCGTTCGAATTAAAAAGACCGCTGAAGCCGTTCCAAGCACACAAGTCAAAAATTCGAAATAGCCGATTCCAAGATAATAAAAAAGCCCGGTACGTATTCAGTATCGGGCTTTTCTTATAGACAGTCTATCGATGTTTATTGATGATTTCCTGCCAGCTTTCCTGATCCATTTCCTCCGAATCCTCAATCAGCATATCCGGTATCGCGTCGACGATACGGTAGCGCCTTCGCGTCTGAGCATCGGTTGAAATCAGGTATTCCCCGTCCTGAATCAAAGGACATCTCGACAGCGGACAGATCAGCAGTTTCAGAAGATCAGGATCAAGCATATTCAATTAAAAAAACTATGCGACTGTAATTGACTTTTCCAGATAGACATCCTGAATCGCGTTCAGCAATTCAATACCGTCTTTCATCGGCTTCTGGAAGGCTTTGCGGCCGCTGATCAGACCCATACCGCCGGCGCGTTTGTTGATCACGGCTGTCTTAACCGCATCAGCCAAATCGTTCTTGCCGGAAGCGCCGCCCGAATTAATCAGACCTGCCCGGCCCATATAGCAGTTCACAAGCTGCCAGCGTGTCCATTCAATCGGATGCTCAGGAACCAGATCGCCGTAAACCCGCTTGTTCGTCTTGCCGAAGTTCAGCGCGGGATAACCGCCGTTGTTTTCCGGAAGCTTCTGCTTGATGATATCCGCTTCCAGAGTCACACCCAGATGATTCGCCTGTCCGGTCAGATCAGCCGAGACATGATAGTCAACTCCGTCTTTCTTGAAGGCAGGATTCCGCAAATAGCACCACAGCACCGTCACCATTCCCAGACTATGAGCCGCTTCAAACATATGCCGCACATCCTGAATCTGACGATCGCACTCAGGAGCTCCAAAATAGATCGTCGCGCCAACTCCCGCCGCGCCCATCTCAAAGGCTTGTTCAACCGATGCGTATTCGATCTGATCAAACGTATTCGGATAGGTCAGCATCTCATTGTGGTTCAGCTTTACAATGAACGGAATCCTGTGAGCATATTTGCGACTCACCGCGCCCAAAACTCCCAAGGTCGAAGCGACACCGTTACAACCGCCCTCAATTGCCATTTTAACAATGTTTTCAGGATCGAAATAGATTGGATTCGGGGCGAAAGAAGCCGCTCCTGAATGCTCAATCCCCTGATCCACCGGGAACATGGATAGATATCCCGTTCCCTTTAGCCGACCAGTATTGAACAGCCTCTGAAGGTTGACCAAGACACCATTCGGGCGATCGGATTGTGTTACCACTCGATCAATAAAGTCCGGTCCCGGAAGATGTAGGTCCTTATTTGATACACCCTTACAAGTGTACTTCATAAGGGCGTCTGCTTCTGATCCCAATAATTCAAGAATTTTTTTGGACATGCTCGATTACCTGTTTTGAGTTAATTGACTATTTGAACAGGAAATATACAAGGACTATCTATATAATTCAAGTCCTGTCCGAAAAGGCAAGGAGGGATAGTGAAGAATTAATTGCAAATCCTCACGACGACATAAACCTTATAGTCTGCGAGGGCCTGGTTGTCATTCCACGAGACAGTGCCTGATCCGAGAATCGTAGTCCGCAGCGTGAAATCAGGATCCGCTCCGTCATCGGGATCTCCATCATTATGTGGATTTGTGCTTGAATAGACTTTAAAGATGCCCATTTCATCCGGCTGCCAGCGAAGGTTGATCGCCAATCCTGATCTCCGAATGATCAGGTTGTCGACCGCCGGACAGTCCGGAGGACGGAGGCGGGTGGGGGAGGGGTATTTATTGATCGGATGGTAAAAATCCTCATCAGTAAAGTTCAACATCAAGAATTCCCCCGCATCTCCCCCCTCATCGTATGCTGCGACACCGTAGCCCTGAATGGCATTGCTGTCCGGTGAGCACCAGAAATCCGGCAATAGCCCCGGACCGGGCGGTGGTCCCGCATAATCCGGTTCCACATCTATTAAAAATTCCACGAAATCAACCGGATATCCCTGATGGGCAAGCAACAGGATATCCGTCTCATCACAGTAATCCGCCCCACCGGTTGAAAGCGAAAAATGCGGACTCGACTGCGGAACTAAATGCGGCCCCTGGATTACCATCGGTGAAGAAGCATTAGAGACATCCAGCTCATATACCCTCGATCCGCCGGCATCAATTGAATCGCGAATAAATACCCAAAGATGATTATGGTCAGGATCGAACGCCCCGCCGGACCACCGCATACAGGGCAAGTTTGTGACCGCGCTCCAACTGTGAACAACCGCTCCACTCATATTTATCAAATAAAGATGGCCGGAACCGAGTTCGTAATCCGTAATCGTTCCGCACCAGAACTGTCCGCCGTTTCGAGGATCCGCCGCCAAGAGTCTGTTTGCTCTTTGATCGATTGATGTCCAGATTATACTGGGCGATAGTTCACATACCTCCGGATCTCCGCTTAGAATTTCTTGTATTGATCCGGATCCCGCATAGTATGAATAGTACATCGCATCCAATGACCGGTCCCATTCACCATCAAGATACAGATTGCCCGAAGGACTTCCATATCTCACTTCTCCTGCACATTCCGCAGCAGGACAGTCGGCGCGACAGGTAAATCTAAGATCGTATGTCGCTTCGTCACCTTCATAACCATCCACGACGATAAAATAGATACCGGCCGCCAGTCCGAACAACTGCACAGCGCTGTCTCCGGCAGCCAGACAGTTGCCCGCACTGCATGAATCCAGCACGAACAGATCTACATCGCCCCCGACAACCTCAAGCAATTCAACAGTCAGACTGCTGTTGGCGGTGACATCGACTGCATACAGCCGCTCCGGACCGGATTCATCCCATGACGAGCAACAGTAAGATGAAACATCTGAATTCGAACCGGAGTTGGATTGATTGCTCAGTGTATACGGCTCGGCATCACAGGTAATCAGCAGGTACTGACTGCAATTCAGGTCCGGTCCCGGATTACTGGTTTCACAATTAATAAGAGTTGATTCACCGCATGATCCGCACTCCCCGGAGATCGACAGCATGACCCAACCTAAATCTTCGATAGCTTCATGGGTTATCTCACCTGCTGTCATAAGCCATTGCTCACAGGTTGGAATCGGATGGGGATCGCTTGCCCTCGATGTAAACAAAAAACTCGGCTGTTCGCCGGAGTAAACCGTATCAATGAGTACGCCGACCCAGAATCCTTCTTCATAACAGCAATCAAGCAGGGAGAGATCGATGGTAAGATTCAATAACGATGGAAACGGTGAACCGCGCGCTACGGTAACGCTCCCATAGCACTCCTGAAGCTTCGGCGTGCAGCAGACTTCACCGAAGTTCCGGCAATTGAGACCTATTACCAATCGTAGCGAGTCTGCCGTGGTTCCTTCATTCAAATAGTATAAGCCGATATTCAGTTGATCCGGCGTAAAGGGGAAGCTCAAATCATTGCTGTTATCGAAATACTGAAACACACCGTCGGTTAATGTATCTAAATATTGTGCGGCGCCTCCATAACGGGAGTCCGCGCAAGTCTCATCGAGCGGGAAGCTGATCCGGCCGGGCGAAGTCAGTAGATTACTCTCAATACTCTGAATACCTAACTGTATCCCGGAATCAAAGCTCGATCCTTTTAACTTCGGATAATCCAGTGCCGATGAGCTGTTTGCGGGATTTTCAACAGAGATAGTCTCTCTGCTTATCTGTCTCGGCAAAGCCTGAGCAGAACACGGCAGGGAACTACCTAAGCACAGTAATACTAAGGTAATATGGGTCAGTAATATAGATAAATAAGTTCTATGCATAGTCTTTAATATACCACTGATTCATCGAAAATCAAAGCAACCGCCAAGACATTATGCTCTGACTTAATCGAGGTTTGAAGATTAGCATGATCTCTGCTTTATTAGCTTTGAGCCCACTGGAACCTATCGCTGTCAACCCTCGTTAACTAATATATTTCAGATACATGACTAACCAAGGACGAAAATATGTCTCGCATTTTGGTGTTAACGGTCATTGCATTTCTATGCTTCTCTTGCTTCATCCCTGCACTCCACGCCGCTGACAAAAACGAGATCGGTCTCGGTATTGTCTTGGGTGAACCTACGGGCCTGAATACGCAGTTTTTCTGGAGCAACAACTCTGCCGTCGATGTCACTGCTGCATGGTCGTTAGGTGACTGGCTTACATTAGCCGCCGATTATCAAATCTATAACTACTTGGCGGATTTGCCGCGTGAATACAAGTGGTACTATGGTCTCGGAACCTACGCGACGTTTCCCGATGACAAGGATCTCACCTTTGGTGTGCGTGTTCCCTTCGGAATAAAATATCACATTCCATATACTTCGATGGATACTTGGGTTGAGGCTGCGCCCGGTCTGGAACTGGTCGAAGATACTGAAGCGATCATCCACGCGGGCGTGGGGATTACTTGGTGGCTTAAATAGCATTCGCCGTTTGCGTCCTGCAGGAAGATTTTGTAAATTTATAGTCTATGCAAACTAATCCGAGATTAAGATGACTCCTCTTGAGAAACTGCTGAAAGCCCGCCGCCGCTGGGAATCTGATTATGAAACAAAAGGCATGATTCCTAAAAACAAGAAGTTCGTAACAACTTCTGGCATGGAAGTCCCGCCCCTCTGTTGGCCGGAAGACCCTGCCTCAGCCGAAGAATACATGGAAAAGCTCGGTTTTCCCGGACAATACCCCTATACTCGCGGTCCACACTCTTCGATGTACCGTGGTAAGTTCTGGACAATGCGGCAATTCTCAGGATTCGCCTCGCCGGAAGAAACCAACAAGAGATATCGCTATATCCTTGAACAGGGCGGAGATGGTCTTTCCGTGGCCTTTGATCTGCCGACCCTGATGGGGCGTGATCCCGATTCCCCCTGGTCCCTTGGCGAAGTCGGAAAGTGCGGAGTTTCCGTAGCTTCCCTTGAAGATATGGAAATCCTCTTTAAGGATATCCCCATGGGCGAGATCACAACCTCTATGACCATCAACAGCCCGGCTGCAATCATCTGGGCAATGTTTATCGCTGCCGCTGAGAATCAAGGCTGGAAACGCGAGCAGCTTGGCGGAACCATTCAGAATGATATTCTGAAAGAATACATCGCTCAAAAAGAGTTCATTTATCCGCCGACACCTTCGGTGAAGCTGGTGGTTGATACCATCGAGTTCGCAACTCGCGAACTGCCCCGCTGGAATCCCGTATCAATCAGCGGCTATCATATTCGCGAAGCCGGATCGACTGCCATTCAGGAACTGGCCTTCACGCTTGCCGACGGCTTTACTTATGTTGAAGCGGCGATGGAGCGCGGTCTCGATGTTGATGAGTTCGCCCCACGCCTATCCCATTTCTTCAATTCGCATCTTGACTTCTTCGAAGAAATCGGCAAGTTCCGCGCGGCTCGCCGGATCTGGGCTACCCGCATGCGCAATAAGTATGGAGCCAAGAGCGAGCGATCGCTGCTTTGCCGCTTCCATACACAAACCGCCGGCTGCAGTCTCCAAGCCCAGCAGCCGGAAGTTAATCTGATTCGTACGGCTACGCAAGCGCTCGCCGGCGCGCTCGGCGGCACGCAGAGTCTCCACACCAACTCCATGGACGAGACGCTGGCCCTGCCCAGCGAGAAGGCGGTAACCCTCGCCATGAGAACTCAGCAGGTGCTGAAACATGAAGTTATTGCCGGAGCTCCGATCGATCCACTCGGAGGCAGCTATTTCGTCGAGTGGATGACCGATAAAATGGAGGCGGGGGCTAACGAATACTTCGATAAGATTGAAGCTATGGGCGGAGTTGTCGCTGGTATCGAGAGCGGCTTCTTCCAGCGCGAAATCGCTCGCGCCGCGCTTAATTACCAACAGGAATATGACCGGAAGGAACGCATCATCGTCGGTGTCAACAAATATGTCGATCCTGATGAAGTTATCGATATTCCCATCCTCGATATTCCCGAGGAAAAAATCCGCACTCATCAAATCAAAAAGCTTGACGCGCTTCGCAAACGCCGCAACAACGCTCGTGTGCAGGAATGCCTTGACAACATCAAGCAGGCTGCTGAAAACGATGAAAACCTGATGCCATTCCTGATCGATGGCGCGCATGCCTACTGCAGTCTGGGCGAGATGGTCGATATCCTTAAAGAAGTCTATTCCGAGTACGAGGAAACCGTCGCGTTCTAATTTGTCTTTTCCGAGCCTGTAGCTCAGCTGGATAGAGCAACGGCCTTCTAAGCCGTAGGTCATGGGTTCGAATCCCATCGGGCTCGCAAATACAATCCCCTGCCTAAAGGTAGGGGATTGGTTGTTGTGCTGCTATATCCTGATTTTATGATTGAAGTCACACTCTGTGATAAAACGAATACGATAATAGCAATACAAGGATTAACAAATAGCTGATAATCTAACACTTTGTAACTGGCATCTTTGTTGATTATTACTCCTGTAGAAACCAAATAATGGAGAATTAATCATGTGTAGAATATCGGTAAACATTCATTCTATTTTCATTGTGCTGCTGATAACGATCACGGCATCACAAAATCCACTTGTCGCAGGAATCAGCTCGTTGACATACGATCAAATCAAGGAAATTGAGGCGAGTTTCCCGTTCCCCCAGACTGATACTTTATTGTTCGTTGGCACGTTCGATGCTGGCAATGGTGAATTTGTTTATTCTTCAACGATAACGCCGCCACATGAACATGTGGTCTATCCTTCACCCTATTTTGCATTCCCTCCACCTCCCACAGGCAATGAACCACTTGAGATAATGGATCCTGCCGTTGCTTCAATTGGAAGCGTGAATGCCAAACTTCTCTTCAGAATAGTAAACCAGAATACTGGGATCATGATGTATGTTCATTCTTTTATTAAGTCACCGGGATCGGGTGGAGCCCAGTTGGACCTCGGTTATGAAGATCGAGTCCTCCCTGCGGGAACTAACGAATTGATCTTTGATATAAAACGTGCGAATTTTATTGGGTTTTCATTTACTTCCGGGGATTTGTATTATCAAGATGTTATTACAATTGATCGACCTCCAATTGTAGGTGCGGGAGCTTTCATTGTCCCGGCAATTCCGATCACAATTCTGTATGAGCCGCCTCAAAATCAGAGGGCGGGGTTTCCACAAAATTGGAGCAGTTGGAGGGCGACTGAGTTTTCTGGAACATCCAATACGATGAGCTGGAGCGGGGGATCGAGTACTTCTCGCCCTGTAACAGGTGAATATGAAGATGTAAATACGTTTCGCAGTGTTACATCTAATTTAGCAAATCTGGCACGCGCTGTTGCTGGTAAGTATCCAATTGCTGGAAAGATCGCTGATGGACTAAGTATTTTTTCTGCAGCGCTGGGAAGCGAAGAGGTTACTCAGACTCAGGGCAGCCAGATGGAACTTGAAAATACGTTGACTGTGACAATTTCTGAAGAACGGCATCGCAAGACATCGTCTGGAACTGGGCCCGGACGCGGTGACGTCTTTCTCTATTTGAAGAATGTTCGATTGGCGTGGATTGCTAAACTTGGAACGTTTCCAGGCGACGACGTGATTTATACTACGCTTATTAGCTACGAGAAACTTGCTCATCATACTGCCTCTGAACTAAGACAAGATTTAGAGCAAATAACCAATACATCTATACCAGGACCGCGATTGGGACCAATTTCAGATCTTGATTCTACATCAATCCAAGCACTACTGAACCTCGACCCATTTGTTTCCGGTGGCACGTTTGCTCACCTTGGAGGAGACCGATTCCGCTTTATTGAGCCACTCGAAATAGGCGATTCTATAGCAGGAGCATCTCGTAACCATCAAGTAATGGAAGAAGATTTAGCCGTCAATACAATCTTTAGCATGCGAACAATGGAATACAGTACCGGATTTCTGTCTTTTCTCGGAATTGGAATTCCTGAAGATAAAACCGTGATGACGAAGGTATCCACAAGCTGTTCAAAACGACAATACGCTGGAAACTCGATAGACGCCAGCTACGAACTATTTCCGGGTGAGTATAGCTATGATATAGACATCTACTTTGATCGCATCTTTGAGACTTATGTCTTCCGGTCATTTGGCGTAAAACCAAATAAGGATGCACTGAATGAAGCCAAAAAACCGAAAAAAGGGGTAGAACATCAATTCTGAAATTGCTGATGTCAAGACGCAATTATTATGGCTTCTAAACGAAAGCCCTGGCGTATTACGGCAGGGCTTCAGGCTACTGACAAACCCCATCATTATTGGTGGGGTTTGTTATTGTTATCGGGTGGTTGTTAGCGTGAGTCGTGCTTGTGGTGCGGATGGATGGGGAGGGGTATCAAGCGGGGTGGGGATTGGAGGAAGAAAAAGAGGGA
>JAHIZR010000396.1 GCA_018814465.1 bacterium
GGATACCGACCGCGGCCTGCTCGTGCCTGTTATCAAGAATGTCAACGAGAAGAGCATCCTCGATCTCTCCGTAGAATTAGGCGAGCTTGCCGCAAAAGCGCGCGACCGCAAACTCTCCCTTGAAGAGATGGCCGGCGGCAACTTCACGATCTCGAACTTAGGCGGCATCGGCGGCGTCGGCTTCAGTCCGATTGTCTATCAGCCCGAAGTTGCGATTCTTGGTGTCAGTCGCGCCTCCATGGAACCGAAATGGAACGGCAGCGAATTCATTCCGCGATTGATCTTGCCGTTGTCGCTGTCCTATGACCATCGCCTGATTGACGGCGCGGACGCGGCGCGCTTCCTGCGATGGATCTGCGACGCCCTCGAAGAGCCGTTCATTATCAGCTTGGAGACCGCATAATGGCGCCTATCATCAAAACTCAATTAGTAGTATTAGGCGGCGGTCCCGGCGGGTATGCGGCGGCTTTTCATGCGGCGGATCACAATATTGAAACCGTCCTCGTTGACCTCGAAGAAAATCCCGGCGGTGTCTGTCTCTATCGCGGCTGCATTCCCTCCAAAGCGCTGCTCCATGCGGCGAAGCTCTTGGAAGACGCCAAAGAGGCTAAGAGCATCGGGCTTGATTTCGGAAAGGCGAAAATCGACATCGATAAACTCCGCGACTGGAAAGCTTCCGTCGTCAAGAAACTCACCGGCGGTCTTGGCATGCTCGCCAAACAGCGCAAGATTACCTATGTGCGCGGGCGCGCGGAATTTGTAGACAACAACAACCTGCTGATCAAAACTCACGACAACAAAGAGCAGAAGCTGACCTTTAAGACTGCGATTTTAGCTTCCGGCTCCCGCGCGTCGATCATTCCCGGATTGCCGATTGAATCGCCGCATGTCTGGAACAGCAAAATCGCGCTCGATCTGCCCGAAATCCCTCAATCGATGCTGATTATCGGCGGCGGCTATATCGGTTTGGAAATGGGCTGCGTCTATGCCGCACTCGGCGCGACCATCACCGTCGTGGAAATGACCGACACAATCCTACCCGGCTGCGATCCTGATCTGTCGCGAGTTTTGATGGCGCGATTGAAAAAACAATTCGACGCGATTCACCTGAGCACGAAGGTCGCCGAGATCAAGGATAACGGCCAGGGTGTCAGCGTCGTGTTGGAAGGCAAACAAAGCGGCGCGATGCAGTTCGATAAAGTGCTAGTCTCGGTTGGCCGCCGTCCGAACACGGGAAAGCTCGGACTGGAAAACACCAAAATTCAAGTCGGCAAAGATGGGTTTATCGTTGTTGATCCGCAGCGGCGCACGCATGATCCCAACATCTTCGCCATCGGCGACGTGGCCGGGCAGCCGATGCTCGCGCACAAAGCTACCGCCGAGGGCAAGCTCGCGGTCGAAGTCATCGCCGGCAAAAAAGCGATCTGGGAGCCGCGCGCGATTCCCGCGGTCGTCTTCACCGATCCCGAAATTGCGTGGGCAGGCATGATGGAAGCCGAAGCGCAGGCCGCCGGGCTGGATATCACCGTGACCAAATTCCCCTGGGCCGCTTCGGGGCGCGCACTGACACTTGGCCGCAGTGACGGCGTGACAAAATTAATCTGCGAAAAAAATACAGGCCGCATCGTCGGCATCGGCATCGCCGGACCGCAGGCGGGCGATCTGATCGCGGAAGGCGTGCTCGCCATCGAAATGGGAGCCACAGCCGAAGACCTCCACCTGTCCATCCACCCCCACCCCACCCTGTCCGAAACCGTCATGGAAGCCGCCGAGCTCGTCTACGGCCCGAGTACGCACTATTATGGGGGAAAGAGATGAGCACTTCGACGGTTTTAATGAAAGATTTTATTCAGTATGCTCAAAAGTTTTTAGAGATTGCTAATGCAGCAAGAGACTTCTCATTTCATTATGCTGCACAACGAATTCAGAGAACATACGAAGACAATGGATATAGGGATAGCATAGTTACTGAAACTGAATACGCACTAGATTGGAGACTAATCAGAGAAGCACTTAGTAGATATCCCACACTTGAGACTGTGTTTATCCAACACTTTAAAACCCTAAGTAAAGCTGTGTGGATGTATCCTCTTGGTGAAGATGGTAAGTTTGATCACCAATCTCGTTTTGCAGTAGGTAGTGAACTCACAAATGTAGTATTAGACTGTTGTAAAATATTTGGAACTCCAAAACCTACTGATATTCAGCTCAAGCAGAGTTATGAAGAATGGTATAGAATTAAAAACTCAGATCCTCAACCTGCTAAAGTATACTGTTTTCTACAAAACTTTGAGAGCAAAATAGAAGATACTAGTTTGGGAAAGGACTGGAAACTCGAGAAGATTACTAATACACAAAGATCCATATTATGGAATAATTTCTTTCATCACATGTCTGAAATTGGAAGCTTTTTATCAGCCGAAACGTTTCATTCTGCGACTCATCGAATAATCCTTGTCGACAGCAGAACAAAAACAGCCTTTAAACCAGTAGTTACTGCATTGAGACTGTTACACGAAGGCAATATCGGCGCAGAGGCTCTAATCAGCGAACCGGATGAAAAGTATCGAATGCTTGCTTGGGGATCATCGCCTTTGGGAGAACTCCGGTCTAATTATGGGGGAAAGAAATATATATTAAGCACAGAAGATTTAGGTCCCCTTGCCAACATATTAGACCTATTAGAGGATACAACAAATCGAAAGGAATTAGAAATTGCAATTCGAAGATTTAATATATCGTACACAAGGCAAAATATAGAAGATGTAATTATTGATTGTACTATCGGCTTGGAAAGTACCTTGTTGAGAGGTTTTTCTGACGAATTAATATTCAGATTGGCGTTATATGGTGCACGACTTCTCTCTGATACTGACAAACCAGAAGCTACATATGATATTCTGAGAACGATATACGACATAAGGAGTAAGATCGTTCATGAAGGACAATTGGTGGGAGAACAGAAAAAAAACATCAATAGATTAGCTTGTAAGATCGAGGGTTTTACGATTGCAATGTTACCAGACCTCTGTAGATCGATTATCCGTAAAGTGATACTTAAGTACTTAAGCAGAATGAAGGATAGTGGCGAGAGTGTCAAGACAATTAATAAACACATATTGGAAAGTACTATATCGCCTTAATCTCTAGTCAAGAAAGGGCTATAGTATCCAGATCCTTACAAGGATGGCAGTTCCAGAAGAAGGCGAATAATGTGCATGTCTCGAAGATCTAAACGTATA
>JAHIZR010000397.1 GCA_018814465.1 bacterium
AAATCACCGGCAACCGCGCTGCCGCCCAGACCCACCCAGTCCACATGCTCAAAACGAGGATGCGGATATTTCCGGAAGAACTTCGTTCCTAATTCAAGACCGCGCCCGAGCTGTTCGGGAAGTTCGAGCGTCTTGCCGAGCATGTCACCCGGATCGAGCGACTTCAACCGGGATTCATCGAGGTTGACTGATTTTTGTTCGAGAGATTTGGCCATATTGAAACTTGTCCGCTAATTAAACCAGATCGGAAGATCCGCCAACTTTTTCTTCAGCTGGGTTTCGAGGTAGTCGGAAATCTCAAGGGCCGTCCCGAGTTTCAGCACACGATGCGTGATCCGCTTGCATTCGACGTAGGTCATGGCACGCACGATCTTCTTGATCTCCGGTATGAACGCGCTGTTGGTCGAGATCTCGTCGATATCCAGTCCCACCAACAGGGGAGTGGCAATCGGATTCGCGCCCAATTCACCGCAGATTCCCACGGGAGTGTTGTTCTTGTGAGCGGCTTTCACCGTCGACTGAATCATGCGGATGACGGCAGGGTGAAAGCTGCGATAGTAAGCCGAGACCATGTCATTGCCGCGATCCGCCGCGACCATATATTGAATCAAATCATTGGTGCCGATCGAGAAAAAATCGCACTCCTCGGAGAGCTTGTCGGCCAGCATCGCGGCGGAGGGCAGCTCGATCATGACTCCGACTTTGATCTGCTCCTCAATGGGAACCTTGTTGCCGGCGAGTTCCTCGGCGGCTTCCTTTACAACGATCTTCGCTTCGCGAAGTTCCTCGAGCCCCGAAACAAAAGGAAACATGATGCGGACATTCCCGCGCGAAGACGCGCGAAGAATGGCGCGGAGCTGAGCCCGGAAAAGATCGCGGCGCGAGAGGCAAACACGAATCGCGCGATAACCAAGAAAAGGATTCTTCTCTTTCTGGAGATTAATCGTGTGATGAAGCTTGTCTCCGCCCAAATCAAAGGTGCGGATAATCACCGGATAGGGAGCCATGATATCGGCCGCCTTATCATAAGTGTCGAACTGCTCATCTTCCGAAGGAACGGATTCGCGAGTCAGAAACAAAAACTCGCTGCGGAAGAGACCGATCCCCGTGCCGCCATGCGCCAGCACGGACTCCGCTTCCAACGGCAGTTCGATATTCCCCCAGACTTGGATCCGGTGTCCATCCGCTGTTTCGGCAGGCTTCTCGCGCAGATTCTCGAGCGACTTCATGAACTTCTGATACCGATCCTGCTTCTGCTTGTATTCCTTGCCGGACTCCGCTGACGGATGAATCAGCACTTTGCCGGAATTGCCGTTGATAATAATCGGATCGCCGCTGATCACACGCGAGGACAGATCGCCAAGTCCGACGACGGAAGGAATGTTCATCGAGCGAGCGAGAATCGCCGTATGCGAAGTCAGTCCGCCCGTGTCCGTTGCGATTCCCTTTACCAGATTGCGGTCGATATGCAGCGCATGAGTGGGGGAGAGGTTGGACGCCACCAGAATCACCGGCTCCGTCGGCTCGTTCGGCATGATATCGCCTTCACCGCGAAGGTTCCGCAGCAGCCGCTGACGCACATCGCGAATATCGGCGGCACGCTCGCGAAACAGTTCTCCGTCCTGACTTTCCATCATCTCGATATTTCTGCCCAGCACATCGAAGACGATGTAGTCCACCGAGAACTGCTCGCGTTTGACACGGGTTTCCACCTGTTCGCGAAAGACGACATCCTCCAGAATCATCAAGTGCGCGTCGAAAATCTTCCCGACGGCGATGCCGGCGAGAGCGGTCGCCTTCTCGCGGGAGCGCTCGATGGCGGTGCGTGATGAGGCAAGCGCGGTTTCGAAGTGCGCAAGTTCCGATTTCACTTCGGAGGGCGCGATCTTACGCGGCTGAATCTCCTCTTCGGTCGCCTGCAGCAGATGCACGCAGCCGATGGAAATCCCGGGAGAAGCCGGAATGCCGCGCAGTGTTGATTCTTTTTTACTGCGCACTTTCTCCGCCGGCTTTTTGGGTGAGTCAGTCTTCATAGAATTTATTCTCGATCAGTTCGACAAGCTTGTCCATTAATTCCTGCTCATCCGGTCCGTCGCATTCGATCTTTAAAACCGCTCCCCTGTTAGCAGCCAGCATCATGACTCCCATAATGCTCTTCGCGTTGATGCGGATCCCGTCTTTACTTAAAAAAACACTGGCGGCATACTGCGAAGCGATTTTCGTAAACTGAGCGGCCGGCCGGATATGCAATCCGAGCTTATTGATGAGGGTAACGTCTTTAGTAATCAAGGCGAGTCTATTGTCTTTAGATGAATACGGAAACTATTAGTGAAGCGAGCAGAGCGAGCAGAACCGAAACCGCAACCGATACTCGTGCTTGCATCAGAGCAAAGGTAATCACAAAACCGACACCGAATCCTATCCAGGAAAATCCTAAGAATACCAGCAGAAGGGCGAAGGCCGCGATACATGCGGCGACGGCGGCGGCGAAGCGGTCAAGTCCGATTTGCAGAGAATGCAGCGCAGGATACCCGCCAAGGCTCAGAACGGCTTTTCCCTTTTCATAGCTTTCATCAAGCGCCCACCACCGCAAAGCAAACAAAGGGATGTTATACAGGATTATCAGCGATAATAAAACAAGGAGTAATGCAACGTCAGAGGTGACTACGTTAAATAGAATATTGAATGAAGTCAAAAAGACTCCCAATGCCAGCAGAGCCGGTTTCCACCGCTCCCAGATGAGCGAATCCCCCACCATTCCTAACGGTCCCGCCAGAGAGTCGCGCCATGCGTCAAACTCTTCAGGTTCGTTCTCCGCATCCCCGTCGCTCAACCGTTTCAACATCGCACCCAACGCGAACGCCGAGAAGACCGGATGACCATTGAGAAAGCCGGAAACTCGCCGCACCCGATTGGCTCGATGCTCCGAGTCTTTCACCCACGGCCAAAGAATGTGAAGATATCCCGCACCCTGCATGGTTTTGTAATTCAAAAGTACCTGAATCCACAAGGAACGCCAGATGAGGCGAAGCTTTTCTGACGATTTGAGCCTTTTCATAGAAGACACCCCATCTCCAGTGAATAAGTGCGGTCAACAAGGTGGCTGAAATACCAGACCATGACTATTGCGCCGAAGATCGTGACAAAAATAAACAGTGGGATGGTCTTCTTGCGTATGAGTACACGAAATGCAACCGCACATACCGCACCCAAAATCGATCCAAACAAAAGTATAGCGCGGTCGCTATACAAAGGACCGTCAGTCAGAGATTCAACAAGTCGGTGGTAAATACTTGTCTGACTGAACAAATCAATTGAATATGATCCGATCACCAGCCAGAAGAGTGAGTAAACGAAACCTGCGACGAGATGAACGCCGACAGCCAGCATGAACCAAGACCTGACCATCCCCGAGTCACCTTGTTCCGCCGCTAACACATACTGTGGGACGATCCGACCCACGATCCTGCGTACGGTCGGCGCCAAATAGCTCCCGGCCTGCGCGGCGACTAAGCCGATGAAGAACGCAAGAAGCAGCGCAATCGGATAACTGCTATTGTTTGATTCACAAAATTGCGAGGCTAAAACCACAGCAATGAACGCGCCGATATTCCCTTCCGCGAACCTCGCCGCTCCGATTTGCAGATTCCCCAGGTAGATCAGTTGAAACACTGCGCCTATTATTAAACCGACTTCGGGCTCCCCGACGAAGTATCCCCACAACGGACAGGCGATAATCGGTTGACAGATCAAGATCTGAGCAATCGCGGTCGTATCGAGATAGACGACCATTCCCGCCAGCGCTGCCCAGATCAACTGCATCGTTTAGAACTCGCGATTGATCATTAATTCAGCCCAATCGCCCAGCAGGTCACGATACTCAGAAGGGGGAACGTCTTCCAGATAGGTAAGCGCGCGATTGACATGCTGGCGAGCCAAGTCAGCTGTATAGCTGATACCGCCCAGCTTGACGAAGAGATCCACCACGGCTTTGACTTGATGTGTGCTGGCATTCGCGTTCCCGAGCGTTTCCAGAATCAACTCGCGCTCCTCCTTGTTGGCATGAGTGTAAGCTTGATGCACGATCAGGGTGCGCTTGCCTTCGCGAATGTCGCTCCCGACCGGCTTGCCCAGCATCTTCTCATTCCCGACAATCCCTAAAATATCATCCTGAAGCTGAAACGCCGAGCCGCAGGCGCTCGTGAAGTTGCCGAGGGTGACCACGCGCGGATCTTCAAGATTCGGATTGTTCAAACCGATGGCGCCGCCGGAAATCGCCGCGAACTCATAGAGCGCGCCGGTCTTTTTCCACAGCATCGTTTCGATCTGTTTCGCGGTCAATTCGGAAATCGGTACCTGCGAATACTGCACATCTAACAGTTCCCCTTCAACCAGCGTGTTCAGAATTTTCGTATCCAGCGTGTTGATCAGAGTCAGCGTGACTTCCGCATCGAGTCCGAACTTGGAAGTCAACTCGGTCATGAGCGAAATCCCCCAGCCATGCTGCACATCCCCGGCCAGCACGGCGACCGAAATACCATAGTGACGGGCTTCTGCGGAATCCTTGAAAAGCGCCTTGGTGGAAGGTTTGTTGGCAAAGCGCTCATGCACGGTCGGATTGCCGCGCCGAATCGGATCGCGGTCAATGATATCGTCATGCACGAGCGTCCAAGTATGAAAAATCTCCACCGCCGCCGCCGCGCTGACAGCTTTCTTTTCATCGCCGCCCACCGCGCCGCAACTGAACAGCATCACAGCCGGCCGCAGTCGTTTGCCGCCCGACTCGAAATAACAAGTCACCGCTTCCCGGATATCCTCCGGTTGAAATCGATTCACATATTCGGGCTTGAGGACATAATCCTGCACCCATTTTACCCGCTCTTCGATAGCGGCAAACAGCCTGTCTGACACGTGTTCTTATCCTGTAGTAAATTGGTTCAGCAAAAACAAAGGGTTCGTCCTTAATAACTACATATAATATGATAAAAATTGGAGAGTTGCAAGAGGAAAAAGAGGGAATTGACTAAACTGCATCGAGGCAAAAAAGGCGACCCGCATTCGGATCGCCTTTTTCTGTGAATTAAAGTACGCCGTCTACCTGAGCGTCTGTCCCACCGCCAGCTCGAGCGCAATCAAGGTAGACTGGTATTCAAGCTGCTTGGATAGATTGTCAGTCTCAGCCTGCGCATAGGTCACCTGAGCATCGCGCAGCGAGAGCGCGGAGGTCGCACCCAGACGATAACGTTCGCGCTCAAGATTCAGCGTGCGCTCGGCTAAGTCGCGGTTGCGCTCCGTCGTCTGCATCTGGTCAAAGACCGTCGCCAGACTCGAATAAGCATCCCGCACACTCTTTTCAATCGAGAGTCGCAAATCGCGTTCGTTTTCCAGCGCCCGGTTGCGCGCGACGCGGTAAGTCGCAATGTTATATTCACGGGTAAAGCCGTCGAACAAATTCCAGCTCGCACTCAACCAGTAACTGGTATTCATATTGCGCGGATTCAGTGTGAACGACTCACCCGCGCCGGACTGCTCACTGCGTGAACGCGTCGCGCCGATCGTCAGCCGCGGCAGGTAATCGGACCGGGCGGCGTTCAGACTGTGTTTCGCTTGATTAATCTGC
>JAHIZR010000044.1 GCA_018814465.1 bacterium
AACCGCTCCAGCACCCATGACAGCTTGGATTTCACATTGTGACTGCCGTAGGAGGTCGTCGCGGTCTGAATCCCGTAATGACTGAACAGCTTGGCCGAATGCCGCGTATCCTCGCACAACACCAAATCGGCGGACTTGAGAGTTTCCACCGCCCGGATCGAAAAATCTCCTAAGTTGCCAATCGGTGTTGCTACCAGTGTCAGAGTACCGGGCATAGAGTCAAGCTGCCTTCAGTGTTATGTTGGAGACTGATCCGCCGATGTGGATGACCTATGCTACACGCATTAGGATCATCACCGCCAAAGACACGGCGGATACTGCGGGGAATGCGGCATGCGCCCAAAGCGGTCTTTTAATCCAGCTTGTTTGCCGCGCTTCGTAATGAGCTAACTTCTCTCCCAGCGCCATCCCGACCGGACAAGTGATTAAAGAAAGACCGACGGCAATCGGCGCATAGTAAAGCGAGAGAGGATACGCTGTCCCGGGATAGACACATGCGGAAATGGTTGTAACATAGCCTACCAGCGGGAATAAATTCACTGCGACTAAGGCAGAGAGTCCCCCCAGCACCATTCTTCCATGTTGCTTCATCATCAAGCTGGAATCCAACACGGCAAAGAGCAAAACAAAGGCAATCGCTTCCGTCACGAATCCGAAGATCGGATTAATGACGGCTCCATGCAGAACGGGCAGATGTAAAAGATAGGCATCGAACAGTCTGAATACGATCGCCACGCCCAAAACAATCGCCGGACCTATTATCTTTCGACTGTAAGCGGCACTGAGCGAAATGAAAAGAATGGCCACCGCTGTCATCACCGAACCGGTGATTGTCCGCGCGCACATCCCCCGCAGATACATCCCCAAACCGGCTTCACAGAGTCCCCATACGGACCCCACCGCAACCAGACCCCATAGTCCATAATTCCGCTTCTTCATTCGAGCAACCTCTTTGTCTTGCGTTTGCGTGACAATAATGCAGTAATATTATCTATAGAATCAACCGGCTGGAACTTTGAGCGGGACTCCGACTCCGGAGTCCCGCTCGCAAAAATCCGGCATAAGGATTACTTCAAAAAGCAGTTTTAAGCTAACTGCTTCTCAACTGATCCGGTCATCGCCTCGGCAACTTCGCGAAGTTTTACTTCTCCTGCCGCCACATCCGCTTCGCTGAAAATCAAAGCGGGACGATAGCGAATCGTGTGCGTGCCGCAGCCCAGAATCGCCACGCCATTGGTATACAGATTCTTGACCATCTCATTGCGAATTTCCGTGGTGGGTAGGTCGAAGGCGCACATCAGGCCGCGCCCGCGAACATTGCTGATCAGTTTCGGAAACTCGTCGCCAAGTTTCTGCAGGCTGCTCAACGCGCGCTTGCCGACCGCCGCCGCATTTTCAACCAACTTATCTTCCTGAATGATCTTCAGGTAATGGCTGAAGCGTACCATGTCAATCAGGTTGCCGCCCCAAGTGGAATTGATGCGGCTTCCGACATGGAAGACATTGTCCGGCACTTCGTCGATACGATCCGTGCACAAGAATCCGCAGACCTGCGTCTTCTTGCCGAAGGCGATCATATCCGGCGACATCCCGAAATGCTGATGCGCCCACATTTTGCCGGTCAAGCCGATGCCCGACTGCACTTCATCAAAGATCAGCATGAAGTCGTGCTCGTCAGCCAGCCGGCGCAGTTCGCGCATGAACTCGGAACGGAAATGATTGTCGCCGCCCTCGCCCTGGATCGGTTCGATGATCAGCGCACAAATGTCGTCCGGATTTTCCGCCAGCGCGACTTCGATCTGAGCGACCGCCAGCCGTTCCAGTTTCTCGACTTCCTCCAGATGTCCCTCCGTGAGCGGGAACTTGATCTTCGGATTGATAATGCGCGGCCAGTCGAACTTCGCAAAGTATTTCGTCTTGTTCGGATCGGCGGTGTTGGTCATCGACAAGGTATAGCCGGTACGGCCATGGAAGCACTGCTCGAAATGCATGACTTGAGTGCCGACTTCGTAGCGATAGCCTTTCTGCAGGTTCTTGCGAACCTTCCAGTCCATCGCCGCCTTGACGGCGTTTTCGACGCCCAGGGCGCCGCCGGCCACGTAGAACGAATACTTGAATTCCTGCGGGACGGCGATCTTGAAAAACGTATCCACAAACTCGGCCATCTCTTCAGTGTAAAGATCCGAATTCGTGATATTGTGCATTGCGATCTTGCCGAACTTCTGAATCAGCTCCGGCGTCATCATCTTGGGATGATTGTGTCCCAGCGGACAGGACGCGAAAAAGCTGAACAGGTCGAGAAATTCACGGTCATAGCGCTTATCGTAAATATGAGTCCCCTTGGACTTCTCCATATCAAAAACGAGATCGAATCCGTCCGCATGCATATATTTGGACAGAGTCTCGTGTACATTCTTGGCATTAATTGTGCTCATCTTCAGCTCCTATCGGTGTGAGTTTTCGGTATTGATTTATGAATAAACAGCAGCGAAACCTCCGGGCGGATCGGTGGAGCCTGTCTGTCGGGGCGAAACAAATAGTGATACTAAAATCATCAGCATGGCTGAATTAGTTGTCTGAATATTTATGAAAGACTATGCAAATAAAGTTTCAAAGGGGTTTTCCACTTCGATCTCGCGAATGGCCTGAAAACCAGCCGAGTCGGCGGTGACAACCGTCTTCACGCCATGCGCCAACGCGGTCGCGGCAATATGAGTCTCAATAAACCGTCCGCGCTGTGCGGGATACTTGACCATCAGCCGCAGCGTGCGCCGGAAAATGTTGTCGTCCGGATACAGCACGACCGGCAGCGGGCGGCGCAAAATCGCATCGATCACCTTTTCCATTTCCGCCGCGCCCAGAGGATGCTTGCAGCGGTTCGGATCGGTGGCGATTTTGGTTAAACGGGCCAGACTCTGATAGCAGACACAGGACATCCATTCCTGCCGTTCCGCCTGCTGGAGCAACTCCACCGCCCGGTCATGCAGCGGTGAGAGCTTGTCTACCGCATGCAGAAGGATAGTTGTGCCGATACATTTGATCATGGTGTCGGCCTTTCGAAATTGATGCCGACATCCGCGGCGATTTTCAGCAACTCTCCCCAACTGCTGCGCTGCCGCCAGTTCGTCTTAGCCTTTAGTTTCCCTTGTCCGCTTCCCACCCGCGCTGTCTGCTTCTGCTTGTAGAGCAGGATGGAGGGACTCTGATGCGGAAAGCGCCACTGCTTTCCGACTTTGAAAGCCGCCAGACTGCCTTCGCGAGCCAGCTTCTGCACCGTGCTCGAACTCACCTTCAGCAGCTTAGCCGCTTCCGCAGTCGTTAGATATTCGTTCGGCATGAATAATCCTGCGTTTCTATATCTCTACGCGCACTTCGAAAAACGCGCTATCCGAAATTTCGTTCTCGGGAATCGTAAATACGGTTTCCGTGATTCGATCTAAAAAGATTTCCGAACCTGCTGCGGGATATTCACTATACCGCCAGATCGAATACTCAACGCCTTGCAGCGGGAGGTCGTGCGTATTCTCGGTTACCGCCGACCAGTTTAGTATTAAACCTACGCCCTCCTCAATCGCAATCGTTAAGTCTCCAATCGGTTTCGGCGGCAGCATGGAATCTCCCGGTCGCGGCCACTGACTTAAGACTGCATAAACCGAATCCGCCAGTTCGGAACTCAAGCTTGACATTGATGCTGCCGGAACTATTCCTTGACTTCGCCATAAGTCAAGTGAGTCGTTAGTTCTCGCGACGACATATTCCTCCAGCGGGAACGTCGTCGTATGCAGTCCGCCGCCTAATCCGTCGTAAAGAATGTATGTATCCAGCGAATCATGAAACCAATCGGCATGCTGCGCAAATGCCTTGATTCGCAGTCCTTCATCACTCAGCGGAGCCGTCGAATCGCCGTTTACCTTTTCCGGAGTCAATCCCGCCGCAACCCAGAAGGGCAGAGCCACACCGTACTGCTCCGCCATGGGGATAATCCAACAGGTGGTCAGCAGCGGATCTTCGCCCGGCAGAATGCCTTCCACTACTAATCCTGAAACCGAGAGCCTGCGGCAGATCGCGCCGTAAGTACTCGTCCAGCCCAGCGGCAGGCTGCCGAATTGCGTTTGTGTCGGCAGGGGGTAGGGATTGAATCCGGTCTCAGGATGCAGGTCGCGCATCACCGTTTGCAGCATGTACATCAGGTCCAGCGAATCACCCTCTACTGCAGCTTCAATAAAATCCTTCGAGCGGTTATGCCGGAAAACTCCCAACCGCCCCTGCGTGCTCCCCGCATAGGACCAGTTCGAGCGCACCAGCACGCCCAAAGGCGCGTCTTCGGGATCGTCCGCGTCATAACGCACATAACTGTCGACAAACGTTTCAAACATCGCCGCCCCGCCGAAAGCATCGATCACACCGAAGATCGCAGGTTCGGTGTGTCCTGCGATACTCGTCGAATCAAGAATATCCTGAAAGTCATCCACCGTGACACAGGTTTGCAGGGCGAGCTTGATAATCGTGCCGTCGTCATCGGGGCCGGCCGGATCGGTCGTGTTCCAGTTATTAGCGTCCTCAATCGCAAAGCCCGTCGAGTTCGCGCCGCCCCACGCCTCAATCGAATCCCCCGCGTTCGTAATGGTCACGTAGGGATACAGCCCGTCATTGAAATAGACCACTTCTTGATCTTCAATGGAGCGGTCGCGGTTTTTCCATAAGAGCGGTCTGCCGCTGGCTGTCGCCGACCCGGAGATCACCGCCGTCGTACAGGCGAATACTTCTCCCGCAATCCATACTAACAGCATCCCACCCAGCAGGACGGCTGCTATCACTGCTTTTCGCTGATTCCAATCCATCGTTCGCTCCGGTTTGTTCCGTGGCGCAGGAATCTCAATATTAAAATCTCAAACGCGCCGTTACCATCGGAACGGTTGCTCGTCTTGCATCTTTCCAGTCCGATCGCGTCGCGTCCGCAAGCCCAATCGGATTAATCGAAAACTCAAGGTCCTGTGACGACATGCGCTTCGGCGCTCTGTTCTGACCGAGAGTTGTCAAGCTGGTAGCCAGAAAACCGCAGGTCGCGCCGATGGTCCCGGCCAGCCAGTAAGTGCCGTTATCTGCGGATTCACTGCCGGCGACAATTCCGAATCCGAACAATCCTCCGGCAATCGTGCCGAGCGATATGATCCGGCCCTGTTCCGTTGTGAAATGCTGACTGCGAACGAATTGATGTCCTAACACCGCTCCCGCGACGGAACCGACCATCGCGGATGCCGCAATCACTTCGTCATCAGCATCTTTCCCGGATGACAGCACGCCAATCGGCAGCAGTGCGCCGAGCATTGAAGCGGTTCGTAAAACCATGACATCGCCTCGAGAGTAGCGCATGTATTTGGCAAGCATCGCTCCGGTAGTGATGCCGGCTCCGCTGCCCACTAAAACCGCACTCCACGCTTCGGATTCCGTTTCATCATGCCATTTGTTCATCAGCACTCCGGTGCCGAAGCCCCAAGCCATGCCGATGTCGCCGCCTAAGGCGATCAGCGAGGCGGTGCCGTCAGTCATCCCGGTGCCGGATGCGGCTTGATACCCGGCTATCGCCTCGATGATGCTCAGCGCCATGCCGGTACCGATAGCCGCCTGATCGTCGGGGTTTTCATCCAGAACATAGGACAGTGCGACGCCGTGCAGAATTCCCCGCCAACCGCCGTACAAAGACAGCGTCGCTTCCGCATCCGTGACTTGCGAGTTGAGCGTCGACAAGTAGGGAATGAAATAGCCCGTGGCGCTCGTGAACATATACATCGCGGCCGCCGATCCCCCTTCCGCTTCGATCACAACCGGCATCGCCCAGCCGTAATAGCCTGTGGAAAGCGTCAGCATGCCGCCCAAAAACCGCGCGCGTCCGCTCTGATCCAGCAGGGAACGCGGATTGCGCTGGGCAATGAGCGTGCTGATTCGCTGCCGCAGTTCCGTGGCTTCCTCCAGCGTCATAGGTTTCCGGTCCCGTACGACCTGATCGAGCACTCCATAGGAGATTTCCAGAATGAAGCTGGTATCGGAGGACGAATAGAGCCGTGCTTCCCGAAAATCATCATACTCAGGGAAGAGAGATAATTCACGCTCCAATTCCTCACTGATCTGCATCAGCTCTCCGGAATTGTCAAGCGGCACCAGCACTTCCTGAGACAGAGCAGTCTTGCCGGTTAATAATGCAAGTACGAATAACGCGAGGACAGATGCTTTGATCATCCGTGTCTCCCCGGAGATTTCAGAATCCCGTGGCTATTTATTCTGTAATTTCTTTAAAAGTGTGATCTGCCCCGCGTGATACATATTGTGCTGGATCACGCCGTTACTTCCTCCAGCACTTCCAGCAACGCCGGTCCCGCCCAGCAGTCTTTAATGAAGTGGCGGGAGAATTGGTGTAATAGATCAGCTGTCGAAGACATAAGATACTACGATTGATAGGTCAGTATTAACCCGTAAAAATTTAGAAAACTATTAAGTTAATAATTAATAATAGCTAAGAGCGAGTAATTTATTAGGAACTCTTTTTGCTTAAACTAAGTAAAAACAAGTAGACTACGAAGAAAGCACTAAAATATATTTGACTTCGCTGAAGTAGTTTAGTATATTATCTTTCAAATACCCCGACATTGATTTGTAGTTCGGTGTCCCCCGTGGGGACAAATAGGGTTCGCCCCGCCGGACTTGATATGAGGCCTGTACGAAAGTGCAGGCCTTTTCTTATGCTCTTGTGTTTCCCTCAGTATTCATAGATGTTAATGGCGATTCGCTTGGAAAGACTTTTAAGCCATCGAGTCGATTGAGAGCCGTATTCATGCTACGGTAGATGTATGGCTTAATCATTTTAAAATATTTGTACTCGAAGTCATTTCTGCAGAATGCGCGATAGACATTGTATGCGCAGATGTCCGCTATTTGAATTCCATTTGCGAATCGACTGTTGACAAATAGCGGAGATTGGACTATGTGAGAAATACTCCTTCCACCCGAAGTCCGTCCAGATCTGATGAAATAATCATGTTTTAGCACAAGAGATGTATTAATTCGGGTGTTGACATCATCGAAAATAATCATTGACTTGTGCTTTCTGTGTCTTTCTGAAACAAGGAATTCAATTCTTTCTAACAGGAGTTCATAGCTTTTTCGATGGAGCTTCTCCCAGTCATAGTATTCAGGCAAATATTCTTTGTCAATAATGACTGCGCAGATTTCCATTTTGTAAAGATCGAGAGCTTTGTAAGCTGATTCCGCGAGATGGTCTAATTCCTCATCTGAAATCGCTCGCCAAAACCTATGTTTGCTCCGCTCTTTTTCTCTTCGAAGGATAGTTGATTTTAGCTCAACTTCTTGGACCTGTATCGAATCCGGATACTCAAGACCAAGTTCATTATTTACCCTTTGTATGACTGACAGTTTTCGATCAGTCATGAATTGTTCGAAACTTGGCCAGTAGTGATCGAGAAGAGCACAACCTAATAGTACGTAGAATCGTTCTTGAGGTGTATAAACTGGGAAAGATCCAGCTTTTGGCTTCAGGGTTCTGTTGCCTGATTCATCAACGTAGACTAAGTACATTATAAAACATTACTTCCCCCCGCCCTCCCTCGCGAGAGGGCGGGGGATTTATCAGATTACACGTAATTGTCAATCTGCGCGCGCTGGACGGTGCCGGAATAGTCCACGTAGCAGGCCTTCGTCTCCGAATAGAATTCGTAGGCCTCCCAGCCGCCCTCGCGGTGTCCGTTGCCGGTGGCCTTCATGCCGCCGAAGGGCATGTGAGCTTCCGCGCCGATGGTCGACGCATTGATATAGGTCAGTCCGCACTCGATATCGCGGAACGCCACATAAGCCTTGTTGATGTCCTTCGTGAAAACCGCGCTCGACAGACCGTACTCGGTGTCGTTGCAGACGTCGATCGCTTCCTTGAAATCCTTGACCTTGAGGATGGATACCACCGGCCCGAAAATCTCTTCACGAGCGATGCGCATGTCGCGCTTGACTCCGGTGAAGATCGTCGGCTCGATGAAGTAACCGTTATCCAGTCCGGGTCCTATCGCGCGCTTGCCGCCGTAAGCCAGTGTCGCGCCTTCCTTTTTGCCGATCTCGATATAGCTGAGATCCGTCTTCAACTGCGCTTCACTGGACGCCGGTCCCATGGTTACGCCCTTATCGTTGCCGTAACCTAACTTCAACTTCTTCGTTGCTTCGATATAGGCTGCCACGAACTTATCGTGAATGCCTTCCTCGACGATCACGCGGGACGTTGCCGTGCAGCGCTGTCCGGTCGTGCCGAAGCCGCCCCAGACCGCCGCGTCCACTGCCATCTCCAGATCCGCGTCGTTCAAAACGATCTGCGCGTTTTTGCCGCCTAACTCCATCGAAATCCGCTTCAGCATCCGTCCGCCGACTTCGCCGATTTGCCGACCGACTGCGGATGAACCCGTGAACGACACAATCGCCGTATCGGGATGCTCAACCAAACGATTGCCGACCTTCGAGCCGGAGCCGTGTACGACGTTCAGCACTTCCGGCGGGAAACCCGCATCCAGAAACGCCTCGATCAAATTATTTACCGACAGCGGAGTGATCTGCGCGGGCTTAATCACGAACGTATTGCCGCAGGCCAGAGCGGGAACCGTCTTCCACGAGGGAATCGCCATCGGGAAGTTCCACGGCGTAATCAGACCCGCCACACCGATCGGAAAGCGAATCGTCATATTGAATTTATTCGGCAACTCCGATGGCACCGTATGACCGAACATGCGGCGCGACTCGCCAATCGCGTAGTCCACCGTGTCGATCACTTCCTGTACATCGCCGCGCGTTTCAAAGATCGGTTTGCCCATCTCGCGCGTCATATCGAACGAATAGCGTTCTTTACGCTCGCGCAGAAGCTCGGCTAACTTGAAAAACATATGCCCCTTTTCGGGAGCCGGAACCTTGCGCCACCACTCAAACGCTTTCTTAACGGAGGCCACCGCCCGATCGACATCACCGACCGTACTCAGCGGAAAAGTTCCAATCAAATCCGTGGTATCTGCCGGATTCCGGTTCTCAAACGTTTCGCCCGATTCGGAATCACACCACTTTCCTGCAATAAAATTCTGGTAAGTTTTGACTCTTGTCTCCTTGGTCTTACCGTTCATGGACGGATTAATCCGTGCTTCTGTGGTAATTGCCACAACTATCTCCTTTAATAAAGTTGTCGGCCGATTCAAGCTTCAACTTTGGCTGTCGCCCGAACCTGACCTTAATTATATTTTGCGGACCGTGATTTATAGGGTATCAGGTCCCTTAACGATATGAATTCTTATTCTGATCCGTTGCTCGCCAGAGCTTACTTCCCGTTCTTGAAATGCGTCGCCAGCACTTCCATCACTTCCGGCAGGTCCATCTTCAGCGACTTCATCTTTTGCGGAGTCGGAACACCGTCCTGATCCCAGCCGCGCCGCTCA
Source organism: bacterium (assembly GCA_018814465.1). Classification (GTDB taxonomy): domain Bacteria; phylum Electryoneota; class RPQS01; order RPQS01; family RPQS01; genus JAHIZR01. Next base: position 9,471 of record JAHIZR010000044.1, read on the forward strand.
TAGACCGCATCGCAAAGCTTCTGATAAGCGTCTTCACGGAACTTGCGCAGTAATTTATTGCGCTCGGGAATGCTCATGCTGTCGATTTTCTGATTCCATTTCTCTTTCAGTTCGGTGTCATAGCGTTCCTGCCGCGAAAGATATTCTTCATCGGTCACCGGTCCGACCGAGCGATAGGGAATGCGATCACTTGAACGAGTACCGTTGCCCATACGATAGTTGAACACGCGCTGGAAATTGTACAGCCGCTCCGACATCAGAATCAGTTCCTCGTTGTCGATATTCTTTCCTGTCACCGAGTTGTAGATATCCACATAGTTCTGCACATGTTCAGGAACCCGTTCGGGATGCGGCTGCTGTGCGTTGTCAGCCGGTTCCACATCGTTCCAGGGCAGTTTGCAAAGTCCCATCAGTCCGAACCAAGTGCGGAACATGGGGAAATAGTGCAGCGCTTCAGCTT
>JAHIZR010000398.1 GCA_018814465.1 bacterium
ATGCTGAAAACGCTGAAGGCTTACGGCGGACGCACTTCGCTCAAGGACACCTATCAGTTGCTGCGCGATATCGTGATTTCGGGCGCGCTGGGAGCGAGTGAGTTTGCGGAGATCGGCGGGAATGTTTTGGCGGAATTAGGCGCGAAATCCATGACCAAGATTCCAGTGGCGAATATCGTTTTGGAAAGCGCGGCGGACGGTTTCGTGAATGCCTATCTGGTCTGCCGGGTGGCGATGATCACGGAAAACTACTGCACGGTCGCCTACGTCGGCAAAGATAAACACTGGATGCCCTCCCTCAAAGCAACCGTCGGCGCCACCCGCTCCATCCTGCTCGGCTCCTATGACTTAATCAAAGAGAAGCTCGGCCCCGCTGTCGGCCTGGCCTTCTCCTTCCTGCTCAAATTCGGCAAAAAGGGCGAACCTGAAGCGGCATAATCTACACGTCGCAAGGGATTAGGATATTGAAATCAGATTCCGGCCGGGTTGCGCGAGAATTCGACCTATTGCAGTCTGAAAAACATCCACGCAGCTTAACCCGACTCGGCGAGATGTGGCGGTGTTGGCTGCTTGCAGCCGACCCAACCTCATTACTACTGACAGTCTCCGACTGTCGGACGACATTACTGCACAATAAAGGCTCAGCAACATACTGAGCCTTTGTCTATTTCGCGGCGGCGAATCTCCAGATTCGCCCCAGCTTTTCTTATTTCGCCCGCCACCAAGTCTCCACCGACGGCGGATGCTCGATATCAACCGTCTGCCCGGGCATGGGAGCGATGATGGTCACAGCATTCTCCTCTGCTGCTTTCAGGGCTCGTTCAATCGGTTCATCCCATCTGTGATAAGCCAGATTGAAAGTTCCCCAGTGAACCGGCAGGAAGACGCGGCCATTCAAAGCCCGATGCGCCTCCATCGCTTGCTCGGGATTAAGGTGAATCGCGGGCCAGTCATCGCTGTAAGCTCCGACCTTCATCATCGTTAAATCGAACGGGCCGTATTTGCCGCCGATTTCCGCAAAGTCCGGGAACGGTCCGCTGTCACCGCTGAAAAAAACTCGATGATAGGGACCGACCAGCGCAAAGGAAACCCACAGCGATTCGTTGGCTTTCATTGGATTCCGCCCTGAAAAATGCCGCGCCGGAGTAGCAATCACCATCAGCCCCGGCATTTTATCCGTCATCTGCCACCATTCCAATTCAACAATCTGTTCGGGATCGACTCCCCAGTATTCCAGATGCGCGCCCACGCCCAGCGCCGTAATAAACTTAACGCCCGTATCTTTTAAGTATTGAATCGCGTGCATATCCAGATGATCGAAATGGTCGTGCGAAATCATCACCGCATCCAGCGGCGGCAGATCTTCGATACGCAGTGGAACCGGAAAAAATCGCTCAGGTCCCATGATCGTCGATGGTGAGCATCGCTCCGACCATACCGGATCGAACAGAATGCGGCGGTTGTCTATTTCCAAGATCGCGGTCGAGTGTCCCAGCCACGTAACCCGCAGCCCCGGCTCCGGTTTATCCGTGAACGAATTTCGATCCAAGGAAACGACGGGCAGAGCGTGTTCCGGCTCGCGGACTTCCTGACCGAAGAACCAGCGCGTGAACATCCCGAAGGACATCCCCATGTGTTCCTCGCCCCAGCCTTCCGGATTCCTGAACTGTTTTCCATCGAAAAGCGGAGATTTTTGGATGCGAGCCAGCCGCTCTCCTGTCGGCGATGCCCCGAACTGACTAAAATTCTCCGTGGTGGTGTAGGCCAGAACAATCACGACCATCAACAACACTGCCAGCACGGCAATCACAATGAGTAATTTCTTAAGCATGATTCACTATTAAGTTTGCGACACAACAAACTGAATATAGGCAATTCGAGGCAAAAAAAGAAGGCGCAAGGTTGATTGCCCTGAGCCTTCTTCATTTAAAACTTTTTCTCTATTTTTCTTTGTCAGGAATTGCAAACATTGAATCGTCAAGTTCCTGATTGTGAATCACTTCAGTGAAGAGATGGGTCGTCGAGCCGCCCTTCCGGTCAGCCACAATTTCGTGCGGCACCAAGACTCCGTCCACTGCCTTCCAGTCATGGAGTTCCCAATACCAACCCAGCGAGACCAATAATCCCGTGTTTACGTCGAAATAGAGCGTATAATACAGTGGATCAAGCTCTTCCGGAATCAGTTTATGACACGTCCGCCCCCGCAGGTCTGCCGTTCCGCCATAGGAAAGATTCGGAAAATAGTCTTGAAATCTAAGGGCATTCTGGGGATTCTGCACCCATGCCATCTTCAGATTAGTCTCGGCCTCACGGGTAAGTGTTTCTTGGGGAGTCTTTTCCCAGAAAACCGATCCGTCAAATCCGGCTTCCTCGACTCCTCCCTCTCTCTTCTCGATAAACAGCCGCAAATTGGGAAGCTTTGAGTAGGCTTCAATCGGATACTCTTCAAATAGCGGCTCTTGCCTGTCCCGCAAATCATTAGTCAGGATACCTTTCATGGTGCGGGAGGTCAGCTTGGAAATTGCTTCCTCTCCTCCAACCGCATTTACATACTGTTCAAGCACTTGCTGCACAGACATCACGGGGATATTCTCTTCGCCGGCCCAGACAGAAGCAGCAGGAATTGTGAGAGAAATCAGCAGAATCGAAACGATTGAACGTGATTTCATTCTATTCTCCTTAGAGTGGTCTTACTTCATTATATGCCCAAACCCTGAGATGGTTTCAGGAAGTCCATAAAAAAGAGAGCTTTGGCCTCTTGAATCTCTTGACTTTATTTCTCAAATTTCATATACTTGAACCTTGCTTGAGAGGAACTTTAGCAAACAAGCTAAGGTTCTTTTTTACAGGACTATGCGCCCATAGCTCAACTGGATAGAGCGTCTGGCTACGGACCAGAAGGTTTGGGGTTCGAATCCCTATGGGCGTACAAAGCAAGCGATGAGGGATGAAGGATGAAGGATGAAATGAAGAAACAGAACACCCCTTTTCCCAATCGTTTGGCATCATGAACGGCTTGGAGACCTTTGGGCTTCCCGACCATGAACGTTGGATGCGGGAAGCACTTCGCGAAGCTGCCAAAGCCGAAGCGTGTGACGAAGTCCCCATCGGCTGCGTGGTCGTCCACAACGGCGTCGTGATTGGCCGGGGTTTCAATCAGACCGAACGGCTGCAAGACCCGACCGCGCATGCGGAAATGATCGCGATTACGGCCGCCGCCGATTATTTGGGCAGCCGCCGTTTGCTGGACTGCACTCTTTACGTGACTTTGGAACCCTGCGCGATGTGCGCGGGTGCGATTGTCCTTGCAAGAATCCCCACGGTGGTTTACGGCGCTGCCGATCCGAAAGCCGGCTCCGTTGACACGCTTTATTCCCTCCTCTCCGATTCCCGCCTGAACCACATTTGTAGTATTGTCCGTGGTGTCCTTGACGCCGATTGCTCAAGCATCTTGAGCGAGTTTTTCTCTAAGCTGCGAAAGCAGAAGCAAAATGGCCCTTCATCGAGCTGAACAGATCAAGCAGATTCGGGACCGCCTTATAGACCGGGCGGCTGCGAGTTCTCCCCTCTGGTCTGTCCCGGTTTTTCCGTCGGCACGGAACACCGCGAACGCTCTGATGATGGGTTGTTTGTTATCCCGCCTGCCCGATGAAGACGCGACCGCGCTCTGCACCTCCATTCTCGAAGAGCAGAACGAAAACGGCTCATGGTCGAAGCAGCGCGGCGACAACGGAGATATTTCGGTAACTCTTGAAGTGCTCGAAGCGCTGTCGCTGGCCCGGCTTCACGACACCCGCGAAGCGATTGATCGCTCTATCCGCTGGATCGAGCAACACCGCGTCTCCGGCGAACTCGAATGGGAATCCCTCCTGCTCTTAGGCGCGGTGAATGACTCTCCCCGCCACCGCTGGACGAAACTGCTCGGCTCGCTGTTGGATTTCGGTTTTCTGAAGAAAGCCATCCGGAAAACGAATCCTGCTTCAAAGAGTGTAAAACAAGCCTATCACATTCTCAGCACAACAAAAGACAATGTACTCGGTCAGCATTACCGCCTGATCGAACTGCAGCGGCCCGACGGCTCTTGGGACGGATTGACTCGCGTCACCACACTCGCCTTGACCGCTTTACGTCACACCGGGCTCCCCAATGACGACGCCGCCATCGAACGCGGCTGGCGGTTTCTGCGCGGTCAGCAGCACTGGAGTACGACCGGGCTGGTTCAGAATCCCTGTGACTTCTCGACGTTTATGCATGCTTCGGCAATTCGCGCGCTGGTTTCCATGGGCGCGACGGCGAACGATGTCGCGGGCAGCATTTTGTCTTTGCTGCATGCTCAAAGAGCAAGCGGCGGCTGGGGCATCGGCTCGCAGCTTCCTACGGATACCATCACAACTTCACTGACGCTTAACGCGCTCTCCGCGGTCGGCGACCATCCCATCGAAACCGGTTGGTCTAGACGGCGCGCGGAAATGCTCCTGCTTTCGACTCAGCACCGTGACGGCGGCTGGCCGCTCTATCTCAATTCGAGAAATCCCTACACGTATCATCCGCTCTTAGTCCGTTCCGCCGGCAGCCCGGATGCCAGTGCGATGGCTTTGATCGCCTTGGCTGCCAATGAATCTACGCATCCCGATCTGCAGGGCGCGTTAAGCCGCGCGGTCGCCTTCCTCACGAATTCACAGCAGAAAGACGGTTTCTGGGCAAGTGACATCATCGGCAATGACCTCTGCACGACTTCGCGCGCGATTGAAGCTTTAAGCTGCGCCGATACCGAAGGCTCCCGCCGCGCGATTCTGAAAGGCATTCGCGTGCTCCGTGAAAAACAGCATGCGGATGGCGGCTGGGGAGTTTCAGACCCATCGACTCCGGCTGAAACCGCCTGGGTGGTGCGAGCCTTGCAGCGTATTCCCGGATTATACAAACACGCGATTTCGCAGGCGCGCGATTATCTGATGCATGAATTGGACTCTTCGGGACTGGTCTGGAACTCGAACAGCTCAACCTTCCCGATTCCTTTTGAAGATATTCCGGTCGAACTTTGGGATTTGACAACCATGTGGGCGCTGGAAGCCTATTCTCCGGCGCCGCGGCGAACTCCCCGCATCACCAAGCGTCGCGCCAAATCCATTTTCGACCGACGGACCTAAATTGAGTCTGTCATTCCGAACACCCATCAAGTCTTCGCAGATGGGGCGTCCAGAATCTCTAACGTAATTCTTACTAATAGGCAACACGCTCCCGCGTGTTGCATCCGATTCTCCGCCGAGCCGTGCGTCCTCGCGCGGCCGAAACCTTCCGCCGAGCCGGGCTAAGCGCAGAGAGTCTTTTACTAACGGGAATGCAGCAGCGCGCAACCCGGCCGGAACCTTCCGCCGAGCCGGGTTAAGCTGCGATTCAGTTTTGATACTGCCGAGATGGAGAAGCTCGCGCAACCCGGCCGGAACCAACAACCACTAACTTTAATTCATCATATTCTTTATCAGTGAACCTATTCGAAGAGTACAAATGGCGTGGCACGATTCACGATGCCACGGAACAGATAGAAGCGGTTCTGGCTCGTGAAAAAGTCACCGCCTACGCCGGATTTGACCCCACCGCAGCGAGCCTTCATGTAGGCTCGCTTTTGCCATTAATGCAGTTGGCCAGATTGCAGAAGCACGGGCATTCTCCGATTGTGCTGGCCGGCGGCGGCACCGGACTGGTCGGTGATCCCAGCGGCAAGACAGCGGAGCGGCAACTACTCTCCTATGAACAGGTTGAGCAGAACCTCATCGGCATCAAACCCCAGCTTGAGCAGTTTCTCGACTTTGAAGTAAAGACCAATCCCGCCAAGTTAGTCAACAACGCGGAGTGGCTGGCGTCCATTACCATGATGGAATTCCTGCGCGAAGTCGGCAAGAATTTTACCATCAACATGATGCTCGCCAAGGAATCGGTGCGCCGCCGCTACAATGCGGGGGACGGCATCTCCTACGCCGAATTCGCCTACATGCTTCTGCAGGCTTACGATTTCTACGTGCTGAACGACCGCTACAACTGCACCCTCGAAATCGGCGGCAGCGATCAATGGGGCAACATCACCGCCGGCATCGATCTGATTCGCAAGAAGGCGGGCCGACTTGCGCACGGCATCGTCTTCCCGCTTGTCACAAACGCCAGCGGCACGAAATTCGGCAAGACCGAAGCGGGCACCGTCTGGCTCTCGGCTGACATGACCTCGCCCTATCGCTTCTATCAGTGGGCGCTCAATACCGACGACCGCGATGTGATCAACTATCTGAAATACTTTACGTGGCTCTCGAAAGACGAGATTCACGATTTAGCTCAAGAGGTTGAAACCGCTCCTGAGAAAAGAAAAGCGCAGCGCAAGCTCGCTCAGGAAATCACGCGCACTGTTCATAGTGACGAAGCCGTCATCTCCGCCGAGAAAGCCTCCAAGGTACTCTTCGGCGGCGCCATTGCCGGGCTTTCCAAGCGCGAAGTC
>JAHIZR010000399.1 GCA_018814465.1 bacterium
CGCTAACGAGTACTTCAAGGTGCACATCCCGGCCGGAATCTTGAACCAAGCGCACCTTACTTGATTCGGCACTAGCCCACACGCTCCCGCGTGTGGATTATCCGGAATCCCGAAACAACAAGAGGCAGTCTCTTGGAACCTTCCCACTTCGATTTAATCGTCATCGGCAGCGGCCCCGCCGGGCAGCGCGCGGCGATCTCGGCGGCTAAGCTTGGCAAAAAGGTCGCCCTGATCGAGCGCATGCGCGAACTCGGCGGCGTCTGTGTCGCCACCGGCACGATCCCCTCCAAAACCATGCGCGAAGCCGTGCTGCATTTCTCCGGCATGCGGCAGCGCGCCTTCTACGGCGCTTCCTACCGCATTAAAAAAGATATCACGGCGGAGGATATTCGCCAGCGCATGCGCATGGTCATGGAACGCGAGTGGACGGTCATTCGCAATCAATTGACCCGCAACAGCGTTGATGTGATTCCCGGCACGGCCAAATTCAAAGACGCACATACTGTCACCATCGCTCACAATGAAATTCAGGAGCTTCACGCCGACTACTTTGTTATCGCCGTCGGCACGCGGCCTTACATTCCGCCTTACCTGACGCATGACGGCAAAGTCGTTCTCAACGCCGATTCCATCCTCGAGATTCCGGAAATCCCGAATTCCATGGTCTGTCTCGGCGCGGGCGTCATCGGTTTGGAATACGCCAGCATCTTCGCGGCGCTGGAAGTGGAAGTTACCGTTGTGGACAGCTCCAAAAAACTGCTGAAGTTCGTCGATCAGGAGATCGTGGAGTCTTTGATCTACCAACTTCGTCAAATGGGCGTCCGCTTCCTGTTAGGCGATAAAGAAACCAAAGTCGAAGTCGTCAACCATAAAGGCCAACAGCTCGCGCATACGCTATTAGCCTCCGGTAAGGATATCGGCAGCGATGTCGTGCTTTGCTCCTCCGGCAGACAAGCCAACGGCGATACGCTCGATGCGGACAAAGCCGGACTCACAGTCGACAAGCGCGGCCGCCTGCTGGTGGATAAATTCTACCGCACGAATGTCAAACATATCTACGCCTGCGGTGATGTCGTCGGCTTTCCCGCGCTCGCTTCCACTTCCATGGAACAGGGCCGGCAAGCCGCGCTGCATGCCTTCGATGCCGCCGATGCTTCCGTGATCCCCGATATCTATCCCTTCGGCATCTATACCATTCCCGAAATTTCCACCGTCGGCGCGACCGAGGAACAGCTCGCGCAGAAAGGGATTCAATACAAAACCGGGATCGCCCGCTACAGCGAAATCGCCCGCGGTCAGATTCTCGGCGATGACACCGGCATTCTGAAGATCATCGTCGAACGCGGCACCCGCAAACTGCTCGGCGTACACTCTATCGGCACGGGCGCATCCGAACTGATTCACATCGGTCAAGCGGTCATCGCCTTCAACGGCACCATCGATTACCTCATCAATGCCGTCTTTAATTACCCCACGCTCGCCGAGTGCTACAAAACCGCCGCCCTCGACGCGCACAATCGCTTAGCCAGAGTGGACTGAAGACAACAATTTACCAGATACACAGCAATGTAACAAAGAACAGGAGCCAACAATGGGGAACCTTCAACGAGTCTGCATCTGCCTTGTTTGCCTTTATGCCCTGAACGCAACTGCTCAGCCCGACAGCCTCTGGAGCCGCACGTACGGCGGGAGCGGTGAGGATTATTGCTTTTCGATTATTCAAACAACCGATGGCGGCTACGTCTTGGCGGGAGCCACCGAATCCTTCGGCAGCGGCTGGCAGGATTTCTGGATCGTAAAAACCGATATGTATGGCGACAGCCTCTGGAGCCGTCTCTATGGAGGAGATAATATTGACGAATGCTATGCCATTCAGCAAACAACAGACGGTGGGTATGTTTTAGCTGGTAAAACAGAATCCTTTGGCTCGGGCGGAAGTGATTTCTGGTTAGTCAAAACCAACTCAAATGGTGACAGCCTCTGGAGTCGCACCTTCGGAGGCAGCGGCACAGACGAATGCATGGCTGTCCTGCAGACTGCCGACGGCGGCTATGTCTTGGCCGGACACACGCGCTCTTTCGGAGGCGGCTCTGATGACTTCTGGTTGGTTAGAACCGACGCAAATGGTGATAGTCTGTGGAGTCACACCTTCGGAAGCTTCCGTGGAGAGAAGTGTTATTCAATTCAACAAACAGTTGATAACGGTTTTTTGTTGGCCGGATCGGTCTCGCCGTATAATTACTGGCTTGTCAAGGCGGATGCGAACGGAGATAGCCTGTGGAGTCTGACCCTCGGCGGCAGCGAATGGGATATCTGCCGGTCTATGGTAGTAGCTTCCGATGCCGGGATTGCATTGGGCGGCTATACGATGTCTTATGGCGCGGGCGCGAGCGACTTCTGGCTCGTAAAAATCAGCCCCGATCCCGCCTTACCTGCCCCGCCCCAAGCCTTCAGGCGCGTCATCCCCGCTGACAGTTCGCTCGTCGGCTGGCCGCTCGATACTTACGCCTGGACACGCTCTATCGATCCCAATGGCGATGAGGTAACCTACCTCTTCCATCTCGAGTCCAACTCATCGGGATGGGATACGCTGGATTTCTCGACTCAGGATACAATACTCATGTTTGACTGGTTTCAGCCAAATGGCGCATTGGACGAGTTGTTCACATTCCATTGGACCGTGCATGCCGCTGCCGCAGGTGATACTACTGAAGCATCTAACGGCGAAGGCATCTATTTCTTCGACACCCCCGAACCCCCCGGTGATTTCACCCGCGTCCTGCCTGCGGATAATAGTGAACTGATCTGGACGGTCGAACAACCCACCGTTGAGTTCGCGTGGACAACATCAATTGATCCGAATGGTGATCCGGTTGCTTACGTCTTCCATGTCGAATCTCCGACCTTTGCGGGAATCGAGCCGGCAAGCGCGGTACTCACCGATACAACTATCACCGTCGAAATCTCCCTGCCGGTTGAACCGCTCGATGACATCCATACCTTCTACTGGACAGTCTTCGCCGCAGCGAATTTTGATACAGTCGAAGCAACCAATGGCGAAGGACACTTCACGATGGACATCCCCGAAGCCGCCGACGAAGAACTCGCTGTGCCCACTGAATACAGCTTGTCCGTCTATCCCAATCCCTTTAATCCGTCCACAACCATTTCTTTCGATGTGCCGCAGCAGTCTCAAATAACTCTGACCGCCTATGATTTGCTCGGCAGAGAAATCACGCAATTGGTGAATGGCACAATAACAGCAGGCGCACATCAAATCAACTGGGACTGCTCCACCTGTGCTACCGGACTCTATCTCATCGAACTGAGATCTGGCAGCCATCGCAGCATCACCAAAGCCATGCTCCTGCGCTGACTTTCATTCAAGTCCACGGTCATTGGGTGTGACAGGCAGCATACACGAGGCGCATTTCAGCATACACTCGGACTGCGAATTGAGTCGGCAAGTTTACGGTTTGCGGGGTGTTCCGTACTGGCACTATCATAGCATTCTATTCAGGTAACTGGTCTGCAATGCCGATGCATGCGCAGAATACTCGATTAACCTGAAGAGAGAGGTATGCTATGAAGCGTTTGTTATCTTTCACGGGATTGTTGATTGCCATCGCAGCAATCCTTTTGATTGGTTGTGACAAGGATGACGGCGGCGGGGGCGGTGGATATGTCGGAGTTTCCATTGCTCATGACGACCTGTGCGGTCCGGGCGCGACCTTCGCTTATGTTTACACTGAATGCTGGGATAACTGCACCGTGAATAACGGCTCCAACGGTCCGAACCAGGTCTGGTCATTCCCGGACTATGCATGGGCGTTTTCCTGGTCCATGAGCTGCTTGGATCCGCAAAGCACACCCCATGCGGATACGTTCGCGACTGCCGACCGCTGTTGGATGGAAGATGACTATCCGTATTACTATTATGAAGCCATCGAACCAAACGGCTGTTACGAATTAGGCGAAGGGACTCCGTACTATACGGAAGTCTACGACGAACCACGCCTGCTCCTGAAACTGCCGCTGCAAATCAATACCAACTGGACGGAACTGGCTCTGGAGTTCTACGGCTATGTCGGAAATGACAGCTCTTATTCCATTGACTCCACAACTCACTCCGCTGACGGCTGGGGAACGCTGACGACTCCCTATGATACCTGCAACTGTGTGCGCGTGTATAACAATTACAAGCATATTCATCATGATGCCCTCGGGGAAACGTCAACCGAAGAGATTGCCGGCTACACATGGTATGACGAGTTCGGCAATCCCGTTGTGCGCACGCTCTACGGTTATGATGAGTACTATGAAGAATACTTCAGTTTGATTGTCATGCGCACTCCGGCGTCTGCGCCCGCAGCGCAAAACAGCCAGCCGCCTTCACAGCGAGTTGCTGATAAACTGGAACGCTTCCTCCGCTGATTCGCCACCGCACATTGAAACTCCGGTAATCAATAAGCATCAATTCTGGCTGAATTGATGCTTGTTTGTTTTCTACTCCCACAGACTTGAAACATAGGCTCTCATGTTTTAGATTGTGGTTTAAACAGATAGACGGATCACTATTCACAGAAATCAATCACTTCAAATTTCGATTCGGCAGATATCTCAGTATCATAGAAGCCATGCTCCTGCGCTGAACAATCAAACTAAATTCTTACGTCATTTTGGCTCCAATTCCCTGTATTGAAGCCGCTTTATTCTTGCGTTATATCGCTTGACTTCATGTATGAAATGCCTTACATTGGAGTGCGTCATTGAGAAAATCTTAAAATAAAGTACCGCCTGCTTATGAAAACTCGCATCCTGCTGTTTGTTGGAATATTGATCCTGTGCTCAAATTTGTTCGCCCAGCCCGATAGCCTCTGGAGCCATACCTATGGCGGGCATGTTACGGACTGGTGCAATGCTGTTCAGGCGACTGCGGACGGAGGCTATGTGCTGGCTGGTAAAACGCAGTCTTTTGGCGCAGGAAGTGATGATGTCTGGATGGTGAAAACCAATGGCGATGGTGACAGCCTCTGGAGCCGTTCCTTCGGTGGAAGTAGTACTGAGGATTGCGCCGCCGTGCTGCAAACCGCCGACGGTGGTTATGCGCTGGCAGGCCACACCTCCTCTTTTGGAGCGGGGGCGTCAGATATGTGGCTGGTGAAGACAGACGCTGTCGGCGACAGTCTGTGGAGCCGTACCTATGGCGGCAATCATGATGAATGGTGCAATGCAATGCTGCAAAATGAAGATGGCGGCTTTTTGCTTGCGGGCCGTACCTCTACTTATGACGCCGGGTGGAACGATATGTGGCTGATCAAGGTCAACGAGAACGGTGACAGCCTCTGGAGTCAACGCTATGGGGGAAGCGGCCTCGACGAGTGTATGTCGATTCA
>JAHIZR010000400.1 GCA_018814465.1 bacterium
AACTTGATTTTGGACAGTACAGGACGCATCTGTCCTAAGATTAGTTACGATCCTAAATATAAGTTAAGACTGCTGGTTTGTCAACGAATGATAAGCTCTGATTGCATTTTTCATTAACACCTTCCGGGATTAGATAAATGCATAATATTACTTATATTAATTTCAGTGACCCATCGATCTCTAAATCCCGAATCATTGTAAATTTTCGCTTTGTACTGCGAACTGATATTCCCGATTCTTGAAGCCCCGAGGCTCAAAAAAACCAAGCCTCTTCAAACAGTATATATTATCTTTTCTGTCAACTTAAGAATTACTATCAATATCCTCGCAAAAAAAACCGTCGTATTGTTCGACGGTTAACAGTCAGATAGTAAAAAAATGTAAGGGTCAGCTAAGCTCTAAGCATCAATCATAAACCGGAGTCATTCACTCCGCAAACTTCATTCTGAATCGCTCGCACCGCTCCCAGGAGATCAGCTTCAAAGGACGCCAGCCCGATCGGTCCTTCCGAGAAATTCTTCATCACCGTGGCGGAGGCTCCCAATTCCTTTAATTGGATCGCCATCGCGTCATCTTCAACAGGCAGCGCCGATATAATGATGACCGGCGTATCTGAGAACTCACGTAATGTTTTCAGGGTCTCAATTCCATCTTTAACAGGCATATTGATATCCAGAGTAATCAGATCCGGCTTTAATGTTGTCGCCAGCTTCAGACACTCCAGACCGTCACTCGCCTCGCCCACCACCTCAATATCCGCTTGACTGGCAAGAATCAGCTTGATAATCCGCCGCAGAACCCTCGAGTCGTCCGCGATGAGAATACGAATATTTTTGCCATCTTCAAATGGACTGAGTCGCTCGGTCGATCGCTGTTCCGGCAAGGGAAAACCCCCTATTCGTTGGCCATCCGAATGAAATCTTTCGCGCGTTCGATATTCTCTTCAAGCTCCTCGACAAATCCCACCACATCCATTGATACCAGCTCGGGATTTTCCTGAGCGAGAATTTCCCAGGCGGGGTCTTGCGCCAGCACTTCATTCAACGAAGCCCGGCAGTCGCCGCAGGAAATCGCCTTCGTGAAAACATTCGCCAGATGAATCACCGCCGCGAGCGGCTGATTGCGCGGGGCCAATCCCGGCTGATGATGATAGCGAATCGACTCGCCGATCGAATCCGGAATCGACCAAGACTCCGCCATCCAGGCTCCGATTTCCGCGTGGTCCGCGCCGATCGTGCGGTGCTCCGCGTCGACCGAGGAAACGCGCTCGGACTCGATCAATTCCAGCGACTGCATGAACGGTTCATGAAAATGCTGTTCCAGCATGATCTTCCCGATATCATGCAGCAGTCCGGCGGTAAACTCGATGCCGTGCAGCCGCATATTCAATTTCGAGGTGATCACGCGCGCGATCTCCCCGCAGCCCGCGCTGTGTTCCCAGAACGCTCTGCGGTCGAAGGACGTGCCTCGTCCGCCCAGCGGGAACGTCTTGAATACGGAGATGCAGGTCACCAGATTGCTGATCTCCCGCATCCCCAGCACAACCAAGGCCATATTCAGCGATTCTACTCGCCCCGGCATGCCGTAGAACGCGCTGTTCGCCACTCGCAAAATCTTCGCGGTCAGCGACGGATCATTGCGAATGATCCGCACGATTTCCGACATCCCGGTCATGGGATTATTCGCCAGACTGGCAACCTCCATGGCGATTGTTGGCAGGGTCGGCAAATCCCCTGCCGCCATAATTGTATCTTTTATTTCTGCTACACGCACGGGATCTCCCTGACACAGTATAGTCTCGTTTTCACAGGTGGGATTGGTCTTCGGGTCGGAATTAGACATCGTAAAAAGTTCTCATTTTATGGCTTCGGTGATAAAGCGTGTCAAATCGGGAATCGGAATCTCTTGTTCCCGGTTCTTCGCGACGGCTTTCAGATAAAAACCGTGCTCCTCCATCTCTGCTGTGTTTGCATTGCGCAGTGCCGAGGGCAGCAGCTTCAGGACTTCCTTCACATCATCCACGATAAACCCGACTTGGCTGTCCTCATAGCTGAGCGCGACGACCCATTCTGCAAGGTGCTTATCCGGTTGAAAACCGCCGTTCCTGCTGAGGTTGATCACCGGCATCCGCCGGCTCGCCAGCAGCAGGTAGCCCTGAATCCGGGAGTTCTCATTGAAATCTGGAATCAGCGGCAGCGCGTGATAAATCGCGTGCACATCCTCGACATCAATCCCGTAGACTGCTTCACCTAATTTGAAGGTGACCAGTCTCAGGTCGCTTTGCGCGGAGCCGCGCCGCGTCGAAGTCGCCAGGGGGGGCAGTTCAACCATGACTCAGGCCTGCCTCAGGACTTCAGTTTCTTCTCAAGGCCGACGAGCAGCCGGCTGGCGATCCGATTCGGAGTGGATTTCCCGTTTTCCCAACGATTTACGGTTGAAAATGTCACTCCGATCAGATGCGCGAAATCTTCTTGTGTGAGCTGCATGCGGTGCCGCAGGGTACGAATCCGATCAGCGTCCATTCTTGATGATTCCAATGACCCTCTCCAATTCAGGTTTAGTTAATTCGGACGAATCGAGTAGAATGAAAGCAACTCTCGTGCCCTCGGCATCTCTATAGCGACTCTCACCTGTCTGAGAAGGCTTACTTATTGTTTATATAGCGGATGGCTCTAACCATACACCTCAAATTTCGCTGTAGCATCCCCCCGGAACTTGCTCTTTTAGCGGGGTCGGAATTTCCAGCGGCAAAAAGGGCCATGAGTTAGGTATCTCCATAGATTTTGCTTGAGACGATGCTTGAGACCCCGCTTTCCGGGTCAGTTTTGTTCTAATCTTTTCTCTTCCCTCCGTTCACGGGATACGTTCTTATCTCCCCTCGTTCACGGGGGGACACAGGGGGGTTCTTCCTTTCTCCTTTCATCCCTTATCCCTCCGCCCTTCTGCGGTGTTGGCTGCTTGCAGCCGATCCGCTTACTGCTCCCATTTCATAGGTTGATACAAGGGGCAGCATGTTGTCATTCCGGAAAATCACGGTAGTCTTCGGACGTGATTTATCCGGAATCCCGACTAACGCTTTTCTCCGCCGGGCAGGGGTCGCTGACCCAGCCGGAACGCTCTTTGCGCCGCGACGAGACCTCCGACGGGGCGGGTGGTGGGAGCAAGTCCGTAACAGCGATAATCACTTCCCGCCGAGCCGGACAAGCGGACACTCCTCGCCGAGGCTCCCGTCCTCGGGTGCCCGGAATCTGACTTGCGACGTGAATCCGATTGCTGCATTTATTTCTCAAGTTAGTCCTCCAGTCTCCCCGCGATTCAGGCTGTCCAGTTTGACTGATTGGATATCCCGTCATGCCTCGGTCTGAATCACTTTCCGCATCAGCGCTTTGTCTCTGTCCGGTTCGCGAATTTTTTAGGCAAGCCTCTTGTTGGCGGCTGCTTTCTATCGTATATTTTAGATGTCTCAAACAACAGCTTTCCATAAAACTGTCTCCAACACGACAAGGAGATACCTATGAAGTCGGTCAGAACTATCCTGCTGATATTAGTAATGGCCGTCGTAGCATTAGGGAATACAGCCCCTGTGGTTACGAATGTCAACGCAGTACAACTCGACGGGACGCGCCTCGTTCAAGTTACCTATGATGTCCTGGATGCCGACGATGACAAGATGACCATTTCGTTGCAGATTTCCGCCGATGCCGGAGCCACCTGGACTGTTCCTGTATTCACGACCTCCGGTGACGTGGGCGATAGTATTGAATCCGGTTCCAACTACGAAATCATCTGGAATGCTGGAATGGATTATCCCGAACAAAGCGGCACGGAGTACAAAGCGAAGGTCATTGCTTGTGATAATGCTCCGCCGGACGGCATGGTCCGCGTTGCCAACAGCACCTATGTTATGGGTTCTGCGACTATCGGCGGCACTGCGATTCCGGAACATTCGGTCACGGTTCCCACCTTTTTCATTGATATCTATGAAGTGACGAACAGCCAATACAAGATATTCTGCGATGCCACGGGCTACGATTACCCACTCGATCCGTATTGGATGCCTCCGCTCGTCCCATATTTTATCAACCCTGCTTGCGCAAACTATCCTGTCGTCCTTGTTTCGTGGGAAGATGCTCATGCCTACGCCGCCTGGTGCGGGAAACGACTACCCACCGAAGCCGAGTGGGAGCTGGCCGCCAAGGGCGCCGCGGACAATCGCTTATATCCTTGGGGTGATACCTGGATTTCGAGCAATGCCAACACTAACAGCGGTTCATATACATATACTGCTCCGGTGGATTCCTGTTCAGGCGGAATAAGTCCGGCAGGCTGTTACAATATGGCCGGGAACGTTTACGAATGGGTCGAGGATGACCGGCATGACGACTATTCGGGCGCACCCACCGATGGCAGCGCCTGGATTGACGAACCGCGCGGCACTTATCGTATCATACGCGGCGGTTCGTGGGATCATGTCAACTCCTTGGCAAGGTGTGCTTACCGTTGGCATGCCTATCCTGCACAAAAGGAGGACTATCTTGGCTTCCGCTGTGCCAAGACTCCGTAAGGATGTTTCTTTGATTACGATTATCCGATGAGCCTGCCCCCATGATTCAGATAGTGCGCCATAGCATGCCTGCACTCTGTTCGGCGGTGTTGCTCAGCGTTTTGCTGATTGGCGGAACCGCGCGGGCGGATTATGGCTCGTGCGAGAGTCCCCTCTTCGCGCTGAATACCATCTGGAACAACACCGGCTCCGCTGAGAGTCCGCTCTTCACACTGAACACCGTCTGGAACAACACCGGCTCCGCCGAGAGTCCGCTCTTCACGCTGAACACGATCTGGATTAACACCGGCTTTGGTGAGAGTCCCCTCTTCGCGCTGAACACCGTCTGGAACAACACCGGATTTGGCGAAAGTCCGCTCTTCGCACTGAACACGATCTGGGCCAACACCGGCTCCGGTGAGAGTTCGCTCTTTGCTTTGAATACCATCTGGACGAATGCCGGCGAAAGAGCAAGCGAGCTGTTTGCGCTCAACACTTTCTGGACAAACGCCGGACTTGGTTTGAGTCCCCTCTTCTTGCTGAACACCTATTGGAGTAATATCGGATTTGCCGTAAGCGATCTGTTTGAGCTAAACACCTTCTCCCTCCCCGCCTCCCCGCAGCATCTGGTCATCCGCTGGACACCTGAAGGAGCAACTCTGCGCTGGAACCGGGTCGTTGAGACCGGTCTGCACTATCGTGTCTATTCGGACGAAGCCGCCGATGGTGCATTTATCACTCTGCTTGCCACCACTCCCGATACCATATTCGTGGACGAATCTTCTTTGGAAGATCCGCTTGCAACGCGCTTTTATCTCATTCGTTCGCTTCGGCAACCAGCCGCCTCTATCACGCAGAAAGAAACTCCGGCGCGTTCCTCTAACTAACACATTTGTTCATCACACCTTTATTCCCAACGGCATACTGCTTGCAGTTATTTCTCGCGATACAAAGTTAGGAGAAATGCTATATGCAGCAGCGGCATTGGTTTATATTAACCACCCTCGTCGGGGTGCTGGTGGCGGCGATGATAATCTCCGACCTCACGACCAAAACCATCACGCGCACGAATGATCAGCAGACCGAAACCGTGAAGCAGAGAAATCAAGCCATGGAAATCGCCGAGGAAGAATTGGGTCTGCAAGGCGGCGACACTCTGACCGGTCCCGCGCGCGCCCTGCGGCTGGCCCGCGCCGCGCAGCAGGAAGCCCTCAAACAGCAGCGCCTGCTCAAAGAACAAATGAATCGACTGAATCAGATGAATATGGGCGATCTCGGCGCGGATTCGCTTACGCTCGAAACCGCTGAATACGAATAGACCAACGATTACTCATCAATCAGGCGGCCCAATGGTTCATTTGGCCGCTTTGTGTTTATCTGAACGGCTCATCTCCCCCACTCAAGGCCCATGCATTCCGCATGCTTTTGTAAATGCGGTCATTACAGGGTCATAAGTATGTCTCACCTGTTGAGTCTACTAACTATAGTTTGGCCTGCGGATTGCACTAACCCTGTCCGAATTACCATCCACGGAGCCATTCATGAGAGATCGTCACGTCCTGCTTATCCTGATTGGTATCGCCTTTCTCGGCGCAATGTTTCTCGTGACGGATCTGGCTTCCAATTCCGCGCTGGCTGAGAGCCGCGGCGCGCGCGCCATCCCGGAAGATCTCAGCGCGGACTTAGGACTGACCGACAGCGCCGAGACTATTTCCCCAGACGAAGTAACTCCGCAGACTTTAAGCTTAACTATCGAGCAAAGCGAACTCGAGCGGCTGGACACTCTCTTGAAGGAGATGTCCGAAGTTCATACGCTGCTTGATGAGAATACCGAATCCCGCATTTTGATTAGTTCGTCCTACATGCAGTAGGAGAGGAGTGACGAAAACAACAGGAGCCAGTGGTTGATTTAGACCGATTTGTGTGCGGCTTCTCTGCAAAATCAGCGGGGAAGCCGCAAGTGCTTTTATCAAGCCGCTGAATTTGCGGGGCATAGAAAAATGTCCTGCTCGCGCGCGATTCCGGTCTCGATTTTGCTGTATGGTACAGCAGCAACGATGTATAACCACTGGCTCGGCATCACAATCTCTCTCTCCGATGATATCGAGTGTCAGAACGTGATCCGAGCAGCACTTTTCGCGCGGTATTCGAGAGTTCCTGATCGGATATGCCAGCGATATATAGGCTCGGCGGGGTCTATCAGTTAAGCGGTCGCTGCGCGGTTTCACGAGCGATTTCAATGACCGCGACCTATCTCACAGAAACACCCTGATGGCTGCAGGGTGTTTTTGTTTTTATTGGTTAGCGGGTCGGCTGCGAGCAGCCAACACCGCATCCGCCGATTCCTGTCTGACGGCATCATTCGTATCACTCCTCTCTATTCTGCTCAGCAGTTGAAGAGCCTTTTTCGAATTGCACTGTCCTAAGGCCCAGGCGGCGTGCAGGCGAATGAGGGGATCGTCAAGAGACGACAGTTTTTCCAGTGCGTCGACGGCGTCTTCCGTTCCCCAGTTGCCGAGCGCGATCGCGACATTTCGCATGAAGCCGGAGTATTTCGATCTGAGAACCGGCGACTCCGCGAACCATTCCTGAAATCCAGCCTCATTCAACTCCGCCAGTTCGGTCAACTTTGGAGCTCGTCTGTTCAACTCTGCTTCCCCTCCGTTTACGGGGGGGATAGGGGGGGTCGCAAATCGATTCCACGGACAGCACTCCTGACAGTCGTCACAGCCGAAAATGTGATTCCCCGTCAACGGTCGTAATTTTCGGTCGATCACGCCCTTGTATTCGATGGTGAGATAGGAGATGCAGAGGTTGGAATCGAGAATATAGGCGGCGGGGAGAGCGTGGGTCGGGCAGGCTTGCAGGCAACGCGCGCACGTACCGCAGGAAGGCATTTTATCGGGCGCGGTCGGTTCCAGTTCGAGTGTGGTGAGGATTTCGCCTAAAAAGAAATAGGAGCCACGCTTGGGCTGAATGAGCATGGTGTTCTTGCCGATGAAGCCTAAGCCGGCGCGGGCTCCGTAATCGCGTTCCAGAATGTGTCCGGTATCGGCGTAGCATTTCGCCGCGACCGGGAGGTCGCGGCTAGTAAGTGACTTGATGTATTCCGCGAGTACTTCCAGCTTCGCCAGCAGCACCTCGTGATAGTCTTTACCCCAAGCGTAGGAGGCGATGATGCCGCGCGAGGGATCGCTTCGGAGCTCCGGCGGCAACGACTCGGTGAAATAATTCTCGGCGACGGTGATGATGGATTTCACACCGGGCAGGATCAGCTCCGGATTGGCACGTCGCTCAAGAGAGCGCTGCAGATAGCTCATCGTCCCCGCCTTCCCCTCCTTCAGCCATTGCCGGAACTCCGCGATTCGCAATGGCGGCAACGCCTGCGAGATTCCCATAACCAACCTCAGTTCGTGGGCTTTGGCGGCAATCGCATCGTTAAGGATTTGAGGGGAGTTATCCACTTTTATAAATACCTTGATAGAGAGAGGGAATTGGTGTATAATGTCACTTGGGGTGAAATTGTCTGCAATGGTGATGCGCTTTTGAGCAGTCTACTATTCATAATGTTGGCAAAAACTTTTTTTGACCGAACGAACTCGTTTATTCTTTTGTTGTTTATGGATTTGTATATCAAACAGCCGCACAAAAAGGCAGGTTAGGGGGCCGATTTCGGTTCTGAATTGTACGGATTTCGTGGTTAAGGTGCCAGTTATGCCAATCTCAGAATAGGATTCCGGCCGGGTTGCGCACTGTTAGTTTCTCGTTATTCGGACGATGTTTGTGCTTAGCCCGGCTCGGCGAATCTTGTGCGGTGCGGGATTCTTGGTGCAAGATTATTAGTTGGTTATGAATAACTATTGATTGACTATTAGGATGTAATATACAACATTATTTTGCGTTTGTCAAATTGGTGTTAAGTATATGGTATTGGAAGATTACCCCCCCTACCCCCCCGTTTGTCTGCGACGAAACGGGAGGGAATGAAGACAACAGTCCTCTTTGCAGACCAATTTGTCTTCGCATAGATTGGGAACTGAAGACAAAGTATTGAATAATAGCAACTAATTAGAAGAGGATTCCGGTTCCCCCCAAAACGGTTCCTCCTTTGGGGGGGATGACAGGGGGGTGGAAGAACAGCGTGATGAAACGAAAGCTCGCCAACATTAAACAGACAACTTGGGACAAGTCAAAGGAGCTTCGGCGGGAGTTGACGGTTGCGGAAAGACTGTTGTGGCGGAAGCTGCAACGCAAACAGCTTGGAGCGCCGTTTCGAAAACAGCATCCGATTGATCCGTATATCGTGGATTTCTGCTGCGTTCAAAACAATTTGATTATCGAAATCGACGGAGATACACACCTTCAGGGGGACGGACCGGGACACGACAACGTCAGGACGAATTATCTGGAAGGTTTGGGATGGCGGATTGTGCGGTACATGAATTTGGATGTGATGAAGAATCTTGATGGAGTGGTGGAAGATATCAGGAAGCATTTGTAAGAGTACCCCCCCTACCCCCCCGTTTGTCTTCGACGAAACGGGGGGGAGTTAAGAATACATCGCCGATTGTCTGCGACGAAACGGGGGGGATAAAGCAGAGATCTCTTAGAAAAACAGAATCGAGGACATATGAAGCATTGGATGGGTATTGTAACAATGATCGGAATGCTCTGTTTGTTCATCAATTCAGCGCATGCCGAGCCGTTAGGGGATTATACGTCGCATGAGGTGACGGATTCCTGTTTGATTATCTGGGCGGGGGAAGCGGCGGTGATAATCGCTCCGGCGGTGAACGATATCGCGCGGATTTCCTTTCATCCGGACGGCGATCTGACGCACGAGCCGTCGCAGGTTGTGGTTTCCCAGAACGGTAATTTTCCGTTCTCTGTGTAGGCGGGCGAGACTTTTCTGAATTTCCAATTAGGCTCGCTCGTGATTCACGCGGAGTATTTTCCGCTGCGGCTGCGCTATGCATACAATAGTCTATTTTTATTTCAGGATGAGGATGGTCTGTATCAGGAAGGCGCCGCGAAAGGAGTGCGGTTCGAGATGCCGCCGACGACGGATTTTTACGGCTGCGGCGAGCGCGCGATCAATATCAACCGCCGGGGGCAGCGGCTGGAATCCTATAATCAAGCCCACTACTGCTACGGCGACGAGACGGAGAATTTGAATATCACGATTCCCTTCGTGCTCTCGTCCGACAATTGGGGCGTGCTGTTCGACGGCAATTATCCGGGGATTTTCGATTTCGGCGCGACCGATCCGGGAGTCTTCGATTATCAGGTGGAAGACGGTGATTTCTCCTATTACCTGATCACGGGCTCAGATATGCGGCACGTGATGCAGAAATACGTGACTCTAACCGGCAAGGCTCCGCTGCCTCCGCTGTGGGCGCTGGGCTATATTCAATCGCGCTATGGCTACGAATCGGAAACGCAGGCGCGCTCGGTGGTGACGTCGTTCCGCGCTATGCAGATACCGCTGGATGCGCTGGTGCTGGATTTATACTGGTTCGGCTGGGGTCAGATGGGCGATTTCGATTGGGATTTTAGCGCCTTTCCCACGCCGCAGAGCATGATAGTGGATTTCGCCGCGCAGGGCG
>JAHIZR010000401.1 GCA_018814465.1 bacterium
CCGGGAAAAGTGCAAACTTACCCATTCAGATAGATAGAATAAAAAACCCGCTGAAATGTTTCAGCGGGCTAAAACGGTAGAGACAGGTATTCTCAGTCCATTTGCCGTCTCAGAAAGGTCGGGATTTCAAATCGGGAAGTGCCCGTTTCTTCGTCACCTACAATGACCGGCTCGATTTTGCCGTTTACTTCATGGGTCAGGCGGTGAATCTTAGGTTCATCGAAGGCCGGCTGGCGTTCGAACTCGACAGTTTCCTGAACCTTCGGTCTGGGGGGCGCCGGAATTCGAAAGGTTGATGAGGAATGGACGGGCACCGTTCGAGATTCAGTCCGATTGAAGCCGGTTGCGATCACAGTGATCCGGATATCTTCTCCGGCGGATTCATCAATCACGGCTCCGAAGATGACTTCGGCATCCTCGCCGGCGGCTTCGGTAATTACCGTTGTTGCGTCCGCGACATCATGCAATGAAAGGTCCGAGCTTCCCGTGATATTAATCAGAACAGATGCCGCGCCGTCAATCGAGACTTCTTCCAGCAGCGGACTGGAGATGGCTTGCTGAGCGGCTTCGATCGCGCGGTGTTCGCCCGTGCCGATACCGACTCCCATCAGCGCATCGCCCTTTTGCGACATGACGGTGCGGACATCGGCGAAATCGAGGTTAACCATGCCGGGAACGGAGATGAGATCGGAGATGCCTCGGGTTGCCTGCAGCAGAACATCGTCAGCGAGCTTGAAAGATGCTTCGAGAGTGGTATTGCGGTCGACGATGGCGATCAGTCTTTGGTTGGGAATGACGATCAGCGTATCGACTTCATTTTTCAGTTCTTCGATGCCGAGCATGGCGTGGGCCAGGCGTTTTTTGCCTTCAAAGGCGAAAGGTTTGGTGACAATTCCGACGGTCAGCGCGCCGATTTCCTTGGCGATTTGGGCGACGATGGGGGCGGCACCGGTACCGGTTCCTCCGCCCATTCCGGCGGTAACGAAGATCATGTCAGCGCCATCCAGGGCGGTAAAGATTTCATCACGGTTTTCTTCAATTGCCGCGCGTCCCATAGCGGGATTGGCTCCGGCACCGAGACCGCGAGTGGATTGGCGGCCGATTTGAATTCTGCGCGGGGCGAGATTATTATCAAGCGCCTGTGCATCGGTATTTATGGCGATGAAGTCGACGTTTTTCAGGCCGGCTTCCATCATCCAGTTGAGGGCGTTCCCTCCGGCGCCGCCGACCCCGACAACTTTCATCTTGGCTCCAAGAGCTGAATCATCAGCGAAAGCGAAGTGCAACGAATCCATTAGTCATTCTCCTGCTTGTCTATTAGAAAATTTCAGATAACCATTTTTTGACTTTTCCGGTGGTGCGGCCGGGCCAGTTCAAGCCGTCAGGGAGAGCAGAGTTTTCGCTTTGCATCAATTTGTCAGCGTAGCGAATGAGACCGACGGCAGTCGCGTACTTAGGCCGGGCGCCCGGCATATTATCGGGCATCAAAGCATTCGGAGCGCCGATGCGGACGGGCATGGTGAAGATTTCCTCAGCGATTTCCGCCATTCCGGGCATGGAGGCTCCGCCTCCTGTCAGGACGACACCCGCTCCGATGTGGTCGAGTGTTCGCGACTGTTTCAGTTCATCGCGGGCCATGGTCAGGATTTCTTCGACACGCGGTCCGATAATCGAGACGAGCATAGAGCGGCTCATCTCCTGCGGTTCGCGTCCTCCGACACCTGGAATCGTCAGGTATTCGTTTTGCGCGATGGCGCGATGGTGCGCGGCGCCGTGTTCGATTTTAATTTTTTCCGCGGAGTCGACCGGGGTACGAAGTCCCATGGCGATATCGCGAGTGATGTAATCCCCGCCGTAGCCGATGACAGCAGTATGACGGATCGTGCCATTATGGAAGACGGCGAGATCGGTCGTGCCTCCTCCAAAGTCAAGCAGTACGACGCCTAATTCACGTTCATCCCATGTCAGCACACCATCCGCGGAGGCGAGCGGTTCGAGGACCAGATTCTGTACGGCTAAGCCGGCTCGTTTGCAGCAGGTAATGATGTTTTGCGCGGAGGAAATCGCGCAGGTGACAATATGAACGTCAGCTTCAAGGCGAACGCCTGCCATTCCGATAGGGGCACGGATTCCGCATTCGGAGTCCACGATGAACTCCTGCGGAAGAACGTGAAGGATGCGTCGGTCCATCGGCAGCGCAATTGCTTTTGCTGCTTCCACGACGCGCTCCACATCAATGTCAGTTACTTCGCCTGTAGGTTCGCTTCTGATTTTGCTGACCGGAATAACGCCGCGCGAATTAACGCTGCGGACGTGTTCTCCGGCCAGTCCGGCCCAAACGCGGTCGACGGCAACGCCGGCGCTGTCTTCCGCGAATTGGACGGCTTCTTCAATGTCGGAAGCGGTGTGTTCCAGATTGACGACGACACCGCGTCGCAGGCCGCGCGAAGGCACACAGCCCATCCCCAGAATCTGCGGCTCTCCGCCGTCAGCTCTTTCAGCGATGACAGCGGCGATCTTAGTGGTTCCGATATCAAGACCGCAGATGATCTGCTGTTGACTCGCCAGTTTTTTCATGTACCGGATGACTCCTGACTCGAAAAGTTGGGATTCGGTGATTCGACGATAATATTTCCAGGTATACGCAAATCGATGACAGCCGGCATTTGCCGATCAGCACCGATTGATGTTTGCTGTTTCAGAAGTTCATTCAAGGCGATCCAGGTTCTATGTTCATTCGACTTATTCATTTTCAGGATCACGGGTGGATCCAGTAAGGTGGCGCGGATGTCGGATTGGTGATAATACACCTCACTCAGGTTTGCCCAGAGCGGGGGAGACGCTTGTTTAACCGAAACGACCTGGCTAAGCAGAGCGAGCACGGAATCATTTTGAACGAAGTCGCCCGCATGAAGTTTCAGTGAAGAGGGCGGTGTAATCATCGGCAGATCCCAGACCCATTGATCGGCGGGGACGGGCAGGACTATGCCATCCTCAGTCAGGGCATAGACGCGGTCCGAGCGGATGGTCGCGACAGGGATGCGCTCGACAACTTCGACTTCAACGCGATCGGGGAGCTTGCGCCGCAGTGCTATTGTTTTTGTCCAAGGCAGGTCAAGGAGACGCTTGCGAATAGCTTTATAGTCGAGCTCGAACATGGATTTGCCATAGGGAAACCGGGCAGCGGTTTCGAGACTGTCGGTTGTCAGGTATTGCAGTCCGGAGTAGCGCACGATCTTTAAATTGCAGTCCGTCCATGAATGCAAGACAGACTCGGCAAACCGGTTGGTCAGCCAGACCGACCAGAAGGGTGAGCTCAGCGCGAACAAGATTAAGAAGGCAAGAGAGACGATTCGTCTGCGCTTCAGTCTTTTCCGCTGTTCAGCTCTTGATTTCAAACGGGTCGTTCTTAAACCCAACTGGTTTTACCTCGTTTTCGAGAAGGATACCGAATTTGTCATAGACGCGCTGTCGGATTTCGCGAATTAGTTGTACAACATCTTCGGCGGTGGCATGGTCGTAGTTGATGAAGATTCCGGCGTGTTTATGTGGCACCATCGCGCCGCCGATTCTAACACCTTTTCCGTTGACCGCTTCAATCAGTCTGCCCGCATAGTCGCCGGCCGGTCGCTTGAAGATCGAGCCTGCCGAGGGATATTCAAGCGGCTGTTTTTCTCTGCGGAGCCGCCAGACCCGGCGCATTTCAGAGTAGATGGAGTCTTTGCTGCCGCGCGCGAGCTTGAAGCGACTGTGAAGGATTACCTTATCCTGCAGTAAGGGGGCGGAGCGGTATCCGAAGCCGATTTCCGCTGCTTGCAGAGTTATCATCTCGTCGTTGGGCGTGATGACATCGACATCAATGAGTGCATTGGAGATTTCGCCGCCGTAAGCTCCGGCGTTCATCCAAAGTCCGCCTCCGACCGAACCGGGGATTCCGGAAAGCGGTTCCAGACCGGACAGTTCGTGAAAAGCCGCGAAAGTTGTGAGTTTCAGTAGTTTTGCCGCCGGACCGGATTCAAGAATATTATTATGAATCTTTACCGCAGCCAGTTCGCCGCAGGAACGGACTACGATGCCGTTGAAGCCTTCGTCGGAGATCAGGATGTTCGAGCCGTGTCCGAGATAGAATGAGTCAACAGCTTCGTTGCGGATCAGATTCAGCAGCTCTCTCAGCTCGGAGAGGGTTGATGGTTCGGCGAAGAGCGCCGCCGGTCCGCCGATCTTGAAGCTTGTATAAGGCGCAAGGGGAACATCAGCGGAAATCCGGCAGGGAGCATGCTTCAAGAATCTATCGCGAACGGCGGTCTGCACGATTATTCCTTCGCCAATTCATCGGCGATTTTTGTGATCGATCCCGCTCCCATGACGACTAATACATCGCCATTGTTCAAGAGTTCTTTAGCCGGCTTGGCAATGCGAGTTCCGGGGATATGATGCACAGTGGATTTCGCGCGCTTAATCGCGGCGGAGATGATTAAGTCCGACGTAACGCCTTCCATCGGCTGCTCACGCGAGGGGAAGATATCCGTGATCAGCATCACATCAGCTGTGCTAAGCGCCGCGGCGAACTCTTCCGCAAAGTCTCTTGTTCTCGAGAACAAGTGAGGTTGAAAGAGAACGACGAGTCTGCGGTTAGGCCAGCATGTCCGCGCAGTCCGCAGCGTTTGCGCGATTTCGGTCGGATGATGTGCATAGTCATCGATAATCACCAGTTCGGGAGTGCTTTTTTTGACTTCGAAGCGGCGATGAACGCCGGAAAATTTCGCAAGCGCATCCGCGATAACCGGCAACGGAATCTCGAGTTCGGAAGCGACAGCCGCCGCCGCGAGGGCATTCATTACGTTATGTTCGCCGGGCGATTGCAGGCGAACCTCGGCGGATTCGTTGGCATTGTTTTTCAGCTCAAAGGAAACCACGCCGTCTTTATGGCGAATGCGCGTCGCGCGGAAATTGTTCTCCGCTCCGAGGCCGAAGGTTACAGTTTGCCGCTTAATCCGCGGGAGGACGTTGCGCACATTTGCATCGTCGCCGTTCACGGCGACGGTGCCGTAGAAAGGAACCTTATTCGCGAATTCGACGAAGGCGTCTTTAATATCTTCGAGATCGGTATAGGTGTCGAGGTGTTCGGTTTCGATCGTTGTGATCACTGCCAGCGTGGGCGAGAGTCTCAGGAAGGAGCGATCAAATTCATCGGCTTCAACGACGAGCAAGTCTCCGCTGCCGCTGATGACACCGGTAGCAAGCGAACGAATCTTACCGCCGACAATAATCGTCGGTTTGAGTTCAGCCTCATGCAGAATCGTTCCGAGCATGGAGGTGACCGTAGTTTTTCCGTGCGTACCCGCGATCGCGATGCCGATTTTGAGTCTCATCAATTCAGCGAGCATCTCACTGCGGGGAATCGTGGGGATGCGCAGGTCGCGCGCGCGTCTGACTTCCACATTTTCAGGGCGTACGGCGGACGAGAAAACGACGACATCGGCGCCGGAGAGATTATCCGCGGAATGGCCTTGATGAATAACCGCGCCCAGTTTGGTCAAGCGATCTGTGACATCTGAGAGCTGCAGGTCGCTGCCGGTAATCTCGAAGCCGTGACTCAGTAGCACTTCAGCGATGCCGCACATACCTGCGCCGCCGATACCGATCATATGGACCTTGCGAACACCGCGAAAGAGTTTAGGTGGAGTACTCATTTATGAACCAGGCTGAGGGCGATTTCGGCGATATGATCGGCGGCTTCGGGCTGCGCGAAGGCCGTGATTGCCGTTCGCATATCGCCGATGATTTTATTTTCGAAAATCCGGTTGATTTCCTTAATCATAACAGCGCTGGTCAGGTCACGATCAGCGATCAAGGACGC
>JAHIZR010000045.1 GCA_018814465.1 bacterium
AAGCTGCTGAAAACCGAAACGGAAATGCAGGCCCTAACAGGAAAAATTTTGTCCTGAAACATAACAAAAAGAGTCTCGCACCGACATTCTTAAGGAGACTAATGATAAGACGAGCGCTGCTGCTGGGAATCCCAAGGGGGGTAATCATTTCCTTGAATTGAGCGCTCTGTGTGTTTATAGTCGGCAGTGAGAATCAAAAGTCATCGGCCTCTGGATTTCAAGATTCAAAAGCTGTACATTGCCTTCGATAGCCAGAATCTCGGATAATTCACTGTGCAAAACACCTGCGGGGTGTGCAAGGAATAAACGGCTGCTGCGGGTTAAAATGTGCCGCTCTATCTGTCCGGTGTCAGGCTATTTGGAGTTGTGTGAGAAGAATGCAGAAATTTAAAGCAAGCCGTTAACTATTCACACTCTGATCCAAAAAGAAATTCTAACGATTTGTAAATATAGAATTTATTATTATTGCGAATGACCTCCAAATAGGGAGTCATAGAGAATTAAAGAACAGAGGAATGTGAAGCGGGACCGAAATGCAAGCGATTTCATAGCTTGTGCACATGATTTATCAAACTGATAGCGATTGTCCTTCAAGGCAGGCTTTTTGCTCCCGATTATGTTGATATTTTCCTGCCTGCAGTCCGGATGGCGATCTATTCAGAAATTGCAGGTTGCGGATCGTCGTCACATTTCCTAAATTGAACTTGCGTCCGGTGTACATTGTGAAAGTGCTCCGATACGAAATGAGGAACTAATGCAGAATAAATTTTCACTGCGCGTACAACAAGTCATACAGTATTCCCGGGAAGAAGCGCTGCGGCTCGGTCATGATTTTATCGGGACCGAACATCTGTTGCTCGGGATCATTCGTCTGGGCGATGGATTAGCAGTGCAGATTCTCCATAATTTGGGTTGCGACCTGGAAGAGGTTCGGGAGTCGGTCGAGGAGATGGTGGATACTTCTCGCGGCACGATGAAGATCGGGAATATTCCGTTCACGAAGCGGGCGGAAAAGGTGCTCAAACTCTCCTATATTGAAGGCAAGAGTTATTCGTCCGATATCATCGGCACGGAGCATTTGCTGCTGGCGCTGCTGAAAGAAGAAGACTCGATGGCGGCGCAGGTGCTGCATGGATTCAATGTCACCTATGACAATGTGAAGGGCGAGCTGGACAATCTGCTTCGCGGCAGCGGTCAGCCGCAGCCGGCGGCTCCTCAGGAAAAATCGAAGACTCCGAATCTGGATCATTTTTCCCGCGATCTGACGAAGTTGGCTCGCGAGAACAAATTGGATCCGATTATCGGACGGGAGATGGAGATCGAGCGCGTCGCGCAGATTCTTTCCCGCCGTAAAAAGAATAATCCGGTGCTGATCGGCGAGCCGGGTGTGGGCAAGACGGCGATTGCGGAAGGGCTGGCTTTGCGGATTACGCAGCAGCGCGTGTCGCCGATTCTGTTCGGCAAGCGCGTGGTCGCGTTGGATTTGGGATCGATTGTCGCGGGCACGAAATATCGCGGCCAATTTGAAGAGCGGATCAAATCGATCATGACGGAAATCGAGAAGAGCGCGGATATCGTGCTTTTTATCGACGAGCTGCATACGATTGTCGGCGCGGGCAGCGCGTCGGGGTCGCTCGATGCCTCCAATATGTTCAAGCCGGCGCTGGCTCGCGGCGAACTGCAATGCATCGGCGCGACAACGCTGAACGAGTACCGTCAGTCCATCGAGAAAGACGGCGCGTTGGAACGGCGTTTCCAGAAGGTAATGGTCAATCCGCCGTCCGTTGAAGATTCGATTGAGATTCTGAAAGGGTTGCGCGAGAAATACGAAGAGCATCACGGCGTGAAGTATTCCGATGAAGCGGTGGAGCAGGCGGTGAAGCTTTCCGACCGCTATATTTCAGATCGTTATTTGCCGGACAAGGCGATAGATATTATTGATGAGACCGGCTCATCGGTGCGCATTTCGCATATTGTGATTCCGGACAGAATTCTGCAGCTCGAGCGCGATATTGACGCGGTGCGGATGGAGAAGGAAGATCTGGTGAAGCGGCAGGAATATGAAAAGGCCGCCATGCTGCGCGACAAGAAGATTAAGCTTGAGCAGATGATGCGCGAGGAGAAAGAGCATTGGGAGAAATCGGAATCCCGGCCCACGCTGACAATTACCGGAGTTGAGATTGCGGCGACAGTGGCGCGCATGACCGGCATTCCGGTGGCGCGGGTGGAGTCCGAGGAGGGCGAGCGGCTGCTGCATATCACGGATGAGATTTCCAAGCGGATTATTGGTCAGCGCGAGGCGATTGAAGTGATTGCGAAAGCGCTCCGCCGCGCCCGCAGCGGTCTGAAGAGTCCGACGCGGCCGATTGGCAGTTTTATGTTCCTCGGCACTCCCGGTGTGGGCAAGACCGAACTGGCGCACGTGCTCGCGGATTATCTCTTCAACGATCCCGATGCGCTGGTGCGAATTGACATGAGTGAATACAGCGAGAAATTCAATGTTTCGCGGCTGGTCGGCGCTCCTCCGGGCTATGTCGGTTATGATGAGGGCGGGCAGTTGACGGAAAAAGTTCGCCGCAAGCCCTACAGCGTGGTACTGCTCGACGAAGTCGAGAAGGCGCATCCCGATGTCTTCAATGTTCTCTTGCAGGTGCTGGATGCGGGCGAGCTCACCGATGGCACAGGTCAGCGGGTGGACTTCCGCAATACGATATTGATTATGACCTCGAATCTTGGCACGCGCGAGGCGTCCAAGTCATTGGACTTCGGTTTCGGCGGCAGCGGTCCGAAGGCGCAGAGTCATGACAAGATCGCGGGCAAGATGATGGAGGAAGTCAAGCGGCTGTTCCGTCCCGAGTTCCTCAACCGTCTGGATGAAATCGTGGTCTTCAATATGCTCGATCAGGAAGCGATTGAACGCATTCTCGAACATAATATCGACGAAATCAACAAACGCTTGGTCGACCGTCACCTGACTTTGTCAGTCAGTCCCAAGGCGCGCGAGTATCTCGTCGAGAAAGGTTTCAAGCCTGAGATCGGCGCGCGACTGTTGCGGCGCACGGTCGAGAAATATGTCGAGGATCCTTTAGCCGAAGAACTGCTGAAAGGACGGTTTGCCGAAGGCAGTCTGATTCAGGTGGGGATGAAAAACGACGAAATCAGCTTCCGCGAGCAGAAAGACAAAGTTCCTGAGAACGCGACTCAGGAAGACTAAACAGTCCTACCGATAAGCAGGGCGGTCATTCATCGACCGCCCTGTCTTGTTTCTTTGATTCATGCTATTCTGATCGCATCATATTGATCAATCCTTTCACTATCCAGGCAAAGAAGTTTCACCATTTCCGATATTTGAGGAGAAACACTGAATAACCTGGTCGGTTTCAGTGAATTCTTTGCTGAAGGGAGAGCAGAAGTGAAGCATTTCATCTTCTTGAGTATTCTGTTGACGCCAGTGATTGTTGTTGGATCGGTTGAACTGATAGATTTTGAGATCAGCTTCGAGTTTGGAACTCCTATATTGCACTGGATAACTGCCAGTGAGACGGATAATTCCCACTTCGATATTTTAGTGGACGGAATGTATTTTGCCCAGATAGCAGGCGCTGGAACCACGACCGAGCCCCAAAGCTATACCTACTGCCTTTTCACATTTCTACCCGCTGCTTTCTGTGAGTTATTGGCTGTTGACATCAATGGCGGAGAGGAATTGCTCGCAGCTTTTTTGCTCTGGCCTTCTCCTGCGGAACTACTTTCTTTTGAAGCAGCAGGCACGTCAGATGGAGTGGAGATAGTTTTCGTTACGTCGCGCGAAGAGCATAATGACATGATAGTATCATTTCAAATAGCGCGCAGAACTCAAAGCGAGGACGAAGAAAGCATCGTGGCAAGTTTTCCTTCGCAGGGTGAAACGGATTCCGGTTGGACTTACACGTATATGGATTCGAGCGCAGAAATCGGAGTACTATACTACTATTCGCTGACTGCAATAGCTTCACTTGACTGGGACGCTTTTCGCTATCTGCTGGCAAGAGATACAGCAATGATTGTGTCACAAGCCACCCTTGAATCTGTTGCTCAACCGCTGACCATATCCCTCTCCTCTTACCCCAACCCCTTCAATCCGGCGGCGACGATTAAGTTTGAGTTGCCGGTAACGGCGGAGGTTAAACTGGCTGTCTATAATATTCAGGGACAGCAGGTGGAGGAGTTGGTGAATCAAAGAGTGAATGCGGGGAGGCATGCGGTTAGCTTTGACGGTTCGAACTATCCCTCCGGTCTTTATTTAGCGCGCCTCCAGTCGGGGAGTCAAACCAAGACTCGCAAACTAATGCTAATCAAGTAGCATTTGCAATAAGATTCATGAAACACGGCGACTACCTGCAGGGCAGTCGCCGTTTTTCTTGGAAACTATCATTGCAAAAGCGAGTATAAGAATAGCTGTTTACTGAAGGACTTATTTATGACATTAACTTCAATGGATTTCAGCCGGATCGTTGCCGCGCAGGCATTGCTGACGGATATTGACGATTCGACTTACTATCCTCTAACAATCATGGCGCGGGCAAAGCTCCCCAGCCGCTACGGCGAGTTCGAGATTGTCGCCTTCTCGCCGACTCCCGACGGCAAGGAACACATCGCGGTGGTGCGCGGCAATTTGGCGGGAGAAAAATCCATTCCCGTGCGTTTACATAGTGAATGCCTGACCGGGGATGTGATGGGATCCTTACGGTGCGACTGCCGCGATCAGTTAGAAGCGGCGCTGAAATATATCGCCGAACGCGACTGCGGCGCGGTTTTGTACCTGCGGCAGGAGGGACGCGGCATCGGTCTGGTCAACAAGATCAAAGCTTATACCTTGCAGGAGCGGGGCCGCGATACCGTCGACGCCAATCATGAACTCGGTTTCGAGGACGACGAACGCGACTATACGATTGCCGCGGGGATGCTGAAGGCGCTCGGCATTGAAAGCATCCAGTTATTATCGAACAATCCGAAAAAGTTTGCGGGTTTGAAACAAAACGGCATCCAGATTGACGCGCGTGTACCGCATATCATGCCGGCCAACAAGCACAATCATTTTTATCTGGAGACGAAAGCGAAAAGATCCGGCCACCTGATCGACCTGAACACAGTCTGATTTCTTGAACAAAGAACTCATTCCTTCTCCTCGTTTCTACTAACAGGAGATCAGGTGGTATTTTATAGCAAAGCGGCTCACCGAATGGTGAGCCGCTTATTGTTTGTGCAAGCGAGTTTACTGCTTGACTTCTGTTTTCGTTTTGCACGTGTTAATGCCCAGCATCGGATAGGCTCCGCAGAAGCGGAACAGACCGGTGAGGAGGGGAATCAGTCCGACAAGTCCCCACCAGCTATGATAGAAGTAACCAAGCGCCAGAATGACCAGGCCAAGAATAATGCGAATCGCCCGGTCCGCGCCGCCAACATTTGCTTTCATGACAGGTCTCCTTTGTTTTGTCTCTTCTTCCACCACTGTTCCAGTCGTTTGCCGATCTCGAGTTCGCGCCCTTGGTCGGAGGGGGAATAGAAGATTTTGTTCTTGTATTTAGAGGGCAGGTTATCCGCTTCGTGAAAGTGGCCGGGCCGCTCATGGGGATAGACATAGCCTTCGCCGTAGCCTTCGCTTTTCATCAGTCCGGTCACCGGATTTCGCAGGTGCAGCGGCACAGCTTCAGGGAAGGATTCGCCTCTGACGGCGTCCAGCGCATTGTCAATCGCCATGTAAGCCGCATTCGATTTCGGAGAAGAGGCTAAGTAAGTGGTAACTTGAGCCAGAACAATCCGAGCCTCGGGCATGCCGATGGAATGCACGGCGTCGTATCCGGCTTGGGCAAGCACCAAGCCGTTCGGATTCGCGTTGCCGATATCCTCACTGGCCAAAATAATTAAACGGCGCGCGACAAATAAAGGATCCTCGCCGGCATTCAGCATCCGCGCCAGATAGTAGACCGCCGCATCGGGGTCAGAGGCGCGCACGCACTTGATGAAAGCCGAGATCGTGTCGTAATGCGAGTCGCCCTTCTTATCATAGATCGGCATTCGCTTGAGAACGCTCTTCTCGATCAGTTGCCGGTCGATGACAATCTCCCCCCGTTCACGGGGGGATTTAAGGGGGGTAGCGATATTCACGGCTAACTCAAGAGCGTTATAGAGCGCGCGACCATCGCCGCCGGACAATGCTAATAGAGCGGAAGTTGCTTCTTCGTCAATCTGAATCCGCAGTTTGGAAAGCTCGGAATCGGTAGTCAATGCCCGCTTCAGCATCAGCTTCAGATGATCAGCGGTCAATGACTGGAACCGAAGCACTCGTGCTCGAGACAGCAGAGGCGAGATAACCTCAAAGGAGGGATTCTCGGTTGTTGCCCCCAACAGAATGACCGTACCGTCCTCTACGGCATGGAGCAGCGCGTCTTGCTGGGATTTTGACCAGCGATGGATCTCGTCAATAAAGAGCAGAGTGGCGCGTCCCAAGCTGCTCTGTTTTTCAGCGGCGCTCAGAATCTTGCGCAGGTCGGCCACTCCGGTGGTAACGGCAGAGAGCTGCACGAAATCGACATCGAAGCTTTTGGCGAGGATTCGCGCGAGCGTGGTCTTGCCGGTCCCGGGTTCTCCCCAGAAGATCATGGAAGGGAGGTTGCCGCTCTGAATCAGCGAGGACAGAAGCTGTCCTTGACCCAAGAGGTGTTCCTGACCGACGAACTCTTCAAGCGTTTCCGGTCGCATGCGTTCGGCGAGCGGGGGCAGATTGGTTTTTGAACGGGTGTTCATGTCTATAACATACCAAAAAAAAGCACCGGTGTCAAATCGGTGCTGTATTTTTCTATCATTTAGTGCTGAAGGCTAACCGGTTTTGTCTTCTTTTCCTTCGGACTCTTTGTAAGCATCCTTAATCATGCGATCCAGATAGGTATCCGGGTCCTTCAGCACATCCGGAGTCAATTGCAGGTTCTGTCTCCCGGTCAGTTTCAGGCCGTACTCATAATTCGTGAACATCTCCATCAGTTTTTTGCGGATTTCCGAAGGCTTCACCTTCAGATGATCCCGAATCCAGATTCTAGACTCGGTGGGGATTTCCAGAATGAATCCGTGCTTTTCCAGGAAGTCCCGTTGGAATCCGGCGATCGCGTCATTGGTCAGCATCTCAATGGCGGCTTGGTTTGGATTCTCGATCAAATCGCGGGTTACTTTCAGTTTCCTGACCGAGGAGGACGGCAGCAGCTTCTCGAACTGGATGAGAATGCTTTCCACTACTGAAGTCAGTCCGCGCGCGCCGATGCCTTGAACGTGAGCGCGCTTCGCGATTTCCCGGAGCACCTCTTCTTCGAATTCGAGTTCAATGCCGTAAGCGGCGAAATCGCGCTTTTTGCCCTGAATGACGGCCGAGTGAGGATTCATCAGGATGTCATACAACCCTTCTTCGGATAGATCCGAAAGCTGCGCGACGACCGGCAGGCGGCCGATGAATTCGGACTCAAATCCAAACTCCACCAAGTCCGTCGTGGTGACTTTCTTGATCAGCTCTTTCGGATCGGAGACGATATCGCGCGGGCCGCGGAAGCCCATCGTTCCCTTAGCCAGGCGCTTGCCGATAATTTCCGGCAGGCTGTTAAAGGCTCCCGAGACGATGAAGAGGATATTTTTAGTCGAGACTTTTTTGCGAGACGCCTTACCCTTGCGCTGCGTTTCCATCACGGCTTCCATTTGTCCGGCGAGGTCATGTGGAGTCCTGAGATCGACTTCGGTGTCTTCCATCAGTTTCAAGAGCGCACGCTGCACTCCGGTGCGCGAGACATCGGGTCCGTGCATGGAACCGGAAGCGGCGATCTTATCGATCTCGTC